>JABGOW010000526.1 GCA_018645275.1 Verrucomicrobiota bacterium | reverse complement strand
CGTGCAAACTTCCTGTTGTCGTCAGTGCAGACTATCAATCGTCGTCCTACACATGACCCCAAATCAGATTGGTACGATGCTGTCCGCAGTAGTCGATGCCCGCAGTTACGAAGCGTTGCCCACGGATCTTTTCGAACTGGTCTTGTCGGGACCAAGTGTGCAGAATGTACCGACCCGCGATACAGCTGCGGTCGTGCACAGCCTGATCGAAGATGCTCAGCATGAGATCATTCTGGTCACATACTCCATCTACCGAGGCAAAGAGCTTTTCGGGCGCCTCGCCCAGCGCCTCGATGAAACTCCCGATCTGAACCTCGAGTTCTACCTGAATATCGGGCGCAAGAAGGGCGACACATCCCTGTCTTCAGAGATCGTGAAGCGCTACGTCCGCGATTTCCGTAAGTACAACTGGCCTCGTGACGTACTCCCGTCGATCTACTACGACCCGCGAGCGCTTTCTGACGATTGGTCTTCGCGGTCGGCTCTTCATGCAAAGGGCGTGGTCATTGACGGACGGACAGCGCTACTAACATCTGCCAACTTCAGTGAAGCTGCACAGAAGCGGAATGTCGAGGTGGGAGTCCTGATCAATCACGCCGCTACAGTAGAGCGGCTACGCAACTACCTTATTGGCCTGAGGGAGGACGGAGGATTCGTGCCGGTATCGTGACTTGTTTCAGAACGGAATCAGTGTTCGATTTGAAACGGAATCGCTGTTCGGAATGCCTCGGAATACGCAGTTGACCTCCGAACCAGCGGGTTCGAGAAGGCCCGGTCTTCCTCGGGGATTCCTGGTTGCATGGGCGCGGCGGCGCTGGTAGGATGGCCGACGATGGGCGGCAAATCCCGAAGTACGGGGCCAGATAGGAGACACGGCAGATGAGGGACAGAGGTGCTACTGGCCGAGAGCCAGAGGGCATGGCCGACCAGGTGAAAGTATGACTGAGAGCGATCGCAGGTATTCTTTGCCTCCTAAGATCGATTCGTACCTTGCCACTCTCAATCGGTTGTACGAAAGCCAGAACGAATCGCTCCTCCGCGATCTGGTCGTCAATTCGACGGTGTCTATTCATGAAGGATGGGATTACGACAACTGGAACGGTGGTACCTACGGGCATGCCGTCACGCTGACAGTCACAGAAGACCTTTACTTGCGCCTTATGGAGCAGAAGGATGGGATGCAAACGCGTCTCACCACGGACCTGAACAAACTCGACAACAGCCAGAATGAGCACGTCAGCAAGGTCTTCATCGAGATGGAACCGGCGGCTGAAGACAATTGGCGCGAAGAGACAGGCGTGTATCGCCCTCGCACCATTGCCCCGTCCATAACGCCGGAAGCACTTCAGCGGATTTGGGGTTCAGAGCACGTGCGGGTGTTCCTCAGCCACAAGGCGACGTTCAAAGAGAACGCGTCGCAGATCAAACAGGCTCTTGCACGTTGTGGAATCGCTGCGTTCGTGGCGCATGACGACATCGAGCCGACGGAGGAGTGGCAGCGAGAGATTGAGCACGCGTTATTCAGCATGGACGCATTGGTTGCGTTGCTGTCAAAGGACTTCCATGACAGCAACTGGACCGACCAAGAAGTTGGTGTTGCGATCGGTCGTGGAGTTCCGTTAGTTGCCGTGCGGCTTGGCATGGACCCATACGGCGTGATGGGGAAGGGCCAAGGACTCGGGGGCTGCAGTTCGGCAAAGCCGAACGGTATTGCGATTAAGGTGTTCGAGCTGCTTCACAGACGACTGCCCGACAAGTCGCGCCTGTTCGAGTGTGCGTTGGCCGCATATGCGCGTTCCGACAGTTTTGCCGAGTCGGCCTGGAACATAGAGCATCTTCTGTCAGTGTTCCAAACTCTGAGCGACGATCACGTGAGCCGCGTGATCGAGGCATATCAGGCCAACAGACAAAACAAGTCGTCATTCAAAGGCAGTGACCTGTTGAAGCCACTCTTGGAAAGGTGGACCGGCGAGCCGTGGACGGTCCGATCCAACGAGCTTCAGCGCGTGGCCGCGGAGAGTGAGACGGAGAAGGCGAAGATTCCATTCTAGCCAAGAAGACTCGGCCAGGAAGAAGTACCCGCACTTGGCTTTCTACGGGGACTGGACTGTCCATTCTGAGCTTGACCGCTCGGAGCGGTGCCTAGCGACCCTCGAATTTCTCGCTGATCTGTTCTTGCGTAGCACGACAAAGTGGTGCAAAGAGAACGAAATTTACCAAGAGATGAACACGATCGCGGGGGTTCCCAGACTGCGGTCTGAGATTGTTGATTTGCTTGCGGAAAAGGACTTGCAGGTGGTTGGGTTTGTGGATGATCAGAATTGGAGGAGGATCTTTGGTCTGCTTGCTCAAACACTTATCGGCCGTCCGATACAACTGGTAGCTAAGAGAAGGGGAGTGCGGCCATCCCCCTCAATGTGTGGTCAGACCGGTGCAGCTTGAGCACCGAACACTCCGCCAAATTCCCTCTCGATCTGCCTATGCTTCATCCAAGCCACCAGTCCCCCGGAAATGCCGCCTGCTACACTTCCGGCGGCAGACCAATTGGCAAGGATCGTGGTGCTGATGGTGATTCCGCCGGGTACTGCAACCGGAGCCGAAGCAATGGCCACCCCGGTCCCGATAGAAAGGGCCGCCCCTGCTAAAGCACCCCTGCTGACTCCTTTGATAATCCCTTTCGTAACGTCCAGCTCAAGCTGGGATCTGAAGAGCTTCATCGTCCACCTCCATGGCTTCCTTAAGAGCCCGTAGGATGAGGTCTTTGGTCTGCTGCCGTTCTTCCCGGGCTTTCCAGTCCAGAGCGAAGCCAGCCCAAGCTCCCAGGGCAGCACCGATCT
>JABGOW010000274.1 GCA_018645275.1 Verrucomicrobiota bacterium | reverse complement strand
CATCTGCCGACGTCACAACACCCCGTGCGAACTGATCCTCAAAGACGTCAGCACCGTCTGCAACGACCCCAGTCGCCTGACCGAGTGGGAGAAGATTGCCATGGACGTGGTGCAGGGGTGAGTGGGTGGCATTCGGGCTGATGTTACGGATTGCGTTGCCGGCGCGACGCAGGGCAAACGTGCAGAACTACCGGCTCTCGACAGGAATGGAGAGAATATAGGTCTCAAGATCCTGAATCTGCGCATCGGTCAGCCCGGCCGTTGTCTTCAGAATCTTGCCATGCCCGTTCTTCGTCAGGACCTCCCGAATGGTCGCAGCCCGGCCATCGTGCAGGTAGGGTCCGTTGCGCCAGGTCTCGACCAACGATGGTGTATCGACAGGCCGTCCGACATCCGGTCCGGTCGTGGTTCCAAGCTCGTAGGTTCTCATGTCGGTAAAGAGTGGCGCGGGGTGGCATGAGGCGCAACTGCGCTCCGCGAAGAGCTTCTTGCCACGCTCGCCGGCTGGACTGAGCTTGCCGTCTACCAGGTAGGGACTGGGCACCGGCTCTAGCGCTCTGAGATAGGCGTCAACGGCGAGAGCATCCGCTTCCGGCCGGATGGCAAACTCGATATGCGTGAAACCGGAACGTACCGAGACCATGGCGTCGGATCGTGCTCCGAGCCACGTGGTGGGCGGTGTCTCGTGGGCCAACAGCATCGACTTCACGTTCTTGGGGTTCCCCATGCCGTCATTCAGCAGATCCCAGTTCATCGCATCGGTACGCGCATCGGGATGACAGGTCGCACAGCTCAGCCAATTCTGAAAGCACTGGGTCGCGTCGTTAAAGAAGATCTCGCCCTGCCGCTCCTGGCTAATCGTCATGCCAGGATTCAGTTCAATCGGTGTAACCGACGTCTCCCCGGCAAGATCCAACGCGACGCAGTCGATGGAATCCGAGAAATAGTGCGCCACGTAGGCGGTCGTTCCCTTCACCACCATCGACCGCGGCCCATTGCCTTCGAGCTGAACGCGCCGTCGGATGCCGGAGAGGAAGGAGAGATCGTTGTGCGCATACAGATGGGTGGCATCCGAGGACTTTGCCTCACGAGCCGCGATCTTATTCATCAGCGCCGGCAAGTCAATCAGGCTGATCTCGTGCGTGCCAGCGGCGCTGACAATCAACGTGTTGCCGTCTTCTGAAAAGGCGATTGCCCAGGGATTCGGGAACCCACGGTCCACGTCGTCGAGCAACACCGTGTACTGCAGCGAGAGATCGGAGACGCGGATCACGCTGAGGGCATCGGTCGACACCCAACCGCGCTCAAGCTGCGTCGTGGGCACCAGGAACCGGGCCATAATGCTGGTGACAAAGACGTGCTTGCCATCGGGAGAGACGCGTATTCCCCTCACCCCTTCGGCCCCATTGACCAGTTTGATGGATGTGACGGTCCGCGTTGCCGTATCAATCGCCGAGATCTTGCAGGCGACGTAGTCGACATTGGCCGGCCCGTCAGGCAGCAGGTTCGCCACAAAAAGCGTCTTTCCGTCTGGGGTCACGTCCGCCGCCACAGGCTCGCGCACAACCGCAACTCGGGCTGTCGTCCTGCCCGATTCAAGATCGACGAATCCGACATCGTTATCGAACTGGTTGCAGACCATCAGCGTCTTGCCGTCTGGGGCGAGGACAGGCGCTCCTGGCGTGTGTCCGACCGGAATCGTCTTACGGATAGTTCCGGCAGCAACATCGACTACGAAGACCATGCCGCTGGCGCCGCCCCCGGTTACGTAGAGCGTCTGGCCATCTGCAGAGAGTACCGATCCGCTCAGTGTCGCCGGAAGAGCGATGCGACGCGTGATGGCTTTCGTGGCGACATCAACCCACAACACCTGTCGACCGGTGGCCGCGGTGACAATGAGTTGTTTCCCCTCCCTACCCCAGTCGAGGTCAACGGGAGAGAGACAAGGCTCCTCGCCGGGCGCATCTTTCGGCACCAGCGACGGCGTCCCTTGATCCCCCGCAAGCACCCCACTCGCCATTCCAACCAGGACAAGCCATCCAAATATTACCGACATACGGGTCACAATGCCCCCCCACGAAATCGACCTGAACGCCCTTGATTGCTCAGGATTACCGTAATTCCCGTCATCATAGACAGATAGCCGAGGAGAGAACAATAGCAGTCTTGCAAATGAGGCTTCTGCCGTTGTCGCTAAATGCCTGACAACCGAGACGGATCGCTTCACACTGAAGTTGTGGGTGCAGAAGTGAGCTAAACATGACAGCAGGGAGTTGAACATCAATGAGCAAGGCAAACTCGCCGCAGCGGCCTAATATTGTCTATTTCTTCGTCGATGACATGGGTTACGGGGATGCCTCGTGCCTGAATCCTGAGGGCAAGATCAAGACGCCGAACATCGACCGCCTCGCCGAAGAGGGAATGGTATTCACCGATGCCCACTCCAGTTCGTCGGTTTGTTCGCCATCACGCTACAGTGTGCTGACCGGGCGCTATAATTGGCGGTCCACGCTGCAGCGGGGGATCGTCGAGCCCTACGGTGATCCGCTGATTGCTGAAGATCGGCTGACAGTGCCAGGCTTCTTGAAGCAGCATGGCTACCACAGTGCATGCATCGGCAAGTGGCATCTGGGCCAGGGATGGGACTTCGACCGGGAATCGCCAGATATCAACCCCGGCGGGCATTTTGGCGGAGGCCATGTCTGCAGTGATGCAGATCTGGAAGCCACCCCGGAACAGCAGGCCATCTGGCAGGATGCGTTCTCGAAACCGACGACGGGCGGTCCAACCACACGCGGTTTCGACACCTATTTCGGCGTTGATGTGCCCAACTGGCCTCCGTACTGCTTCATCGAAAACGACCGTACCGTTGGCATTCCCTCGGAGTTTCTCCCCTCGCGCCTCGTCGGCAACCACCTCGCGGCCAAGCATGGTCCCGCCATGCCGTACTGGCATTTCGAACAGTTGCTACCGACATGGGCAACGAAGGCGGATGCCTACATCAGGGAGCGAGCAGAAGCCGACGAACCGTTCTTTCTCTATATGCCCATGACCTCGCCCCATACCCCGTTGTCCGTAAACAAGCCGTGGATCGGAAAGAGCGGCTTGAACAACCACTACGCCGATCTGGTCATCGAGACTGACGATGTGTTTGGACGCGTGCTGGCTTCGCTGGACGCGCACGGACTGGCGCAGAACACGTTGGTCATCTTTGCCAGCGACAACGGCTGCGCACACTACATTGGCGCCGCAGAGGATGGCCTGGGGAACGGGCAGCAGGCCATGGAGCCGCAGGGCCATTTTCCCAGCGGCCCCTATCGCGGCTACAAGTCTGACGCCTGGGATGGCGGCCACCGCATCCCCTGTATCGCCCGCTGGCCTGGTGTGATCGAACGGGGAAGCGAGTGCGACCAACTGGTCTGTCTTTCCGACCTGATGGCAACCTGTGCCGAGATCGTCGCGGACAAGCTGCCGGAGACCGCCGGCGAGGACAGCGTCAGCATGCTTCCGCTGTTCAGAGCGCCGGAGGCTGCTACCCGTGAGCACGTGGTGCACCATTCGGTGCACGGCAAGTTCGCCATTCGCAACGAACGCTGGAAGCTGGTCCTGTGCCCGGGCTCCGGAGGCTGGACGCAGGATGATGCCAAGGCTGCAGAGAGCGGTCTGCCCCTTGTGCAGCTCTACGACATGCAGGCCGACCCCGGCGAACAGAACAACCTGCAGTCTGAACACCCGGAAGACGTGCAGGAGCTGCTGGCCGAACTGAAGCAACAGGTAGCCGATGGCCGCAGCACGCCCGGCCTCCCACAAAGCAACGACACCCCCGTGGACATCTGGAAACTGCACACCATGCCCGCGGTCGACCCAGCCGTGCTGGACGACTATTGAGGAGCTGACGCCCATGGCTAGCCCAACCGGCATGAAACAGCGTTGCTGGGCGCATGACTACAGTGCCCCCTCGTTCTACATGATCACGATCGTGACCAACCCACGCCGCAATTGCTTGAGCGTGGTGGGAGCGGCCCCAGCCAGTCAGGTGGTGGGAGCTGCCCCCGCTCCCACATCCCTAGAGCTTTCCCCCCTAGGCAAGACCGTGCTCGAAGTGTGGCGCCGCACCACCAGCACCTACCCAGGCGTGGAAGCCTGTGAGTGCGTGGCCATGCCGGACCACTTTCACGGCATTCTCTGGGTCAAGGAGCGCCTCCCCCGCCATGTTGGCCACATCATCAAGGCCTTCAAGCGGGTGAGCGAGAAAGACTGCAGGAGCAAGGGGCTGCTCCCACCACCAAACCATGGTCCAGTGGCCAGAGCCGCCCCAGCTGGTCCAGTGGTGGGAGCTGCCCCAGCTGGTCAGGTGGTGGGAGCGGCCCCCGCTCCCACATTATGGGAAACCGGCTACCAAGACACCATTCTCCTCCGCCGCGGCCAGCTCAAGAAAATGGCGAACTACATTGCCGACAACCCGAGGCGCCTGGCCCTCAAGCGCGCCAATCCCGATCTTTTCACGGTGGCCCGCGACTTGACCGTGGCGCCGAACCGCACCTGCCCGGCGCTGGGAAACCTCTTCCTCCTCGACTACCCGGTTAAGCGCCAAGTGCAGGTTTCCCGCCGCATCTCGCCGGAAGCCCTGGCCGACAAGCGAGATGAGCTGCTCTACGCCGCCACACACGGGGCTGTACTCGTGTCCCCCTGCATCAGCCCGGGCGAGAAGGAGATCGCCCGCGCAGCACTGGATGCCGGCCTGCCCCTGATCGTAGTGCTGGCAAACGGGTTCTCTCCCATGTATAAACCTTCGGGCAAGTACTTTGATGCATGCGCTAATGGTCGCCTGCTCATGCTTGCCCCGTTCCCGTACCAGAGAGAGAAGACCACCATTACCCGCGAGCAATGTCTGACGCTAAACGGCTGGGCAGAGGCTGTGGTGAATAGCGGAGAAGACGTCGCATAGCGACTCGGACAATTTGCAGACAATAAGGAGCATGAAAGATGGATGAATCGAAAATGGATTCCGATTGGTTTCACAGCGCCAAGTGGGGCGTGTTCTGTCATTACGGACCGCAGAACGGCATCGAGAAGTGGAACGAACAAATCGACGCGTTCGACGTCGAGGGACTTGCCGAGGAGCTTGCCTCCACCGGGGCCGGCTATTTCTTCATCACAATCACCCACGGGCATGGGCTCATGTGTGCTCCCAACGAGACCTACGACCGCATCCTCGAGGTTCCGAAGGTGCAGAGCCGCTGTACGAAGCGAGACCTGATCGGCGATATTGCCGATGCCCTCGAACCACACGGAATCCGCATGATGGTCTACCTTCCTTCCGGTGCTCCGTTTGGCGACCACTACGCGATCAAGAAGATGCGCTGGCTATGCGGCTTCAATCTTGGCTGGGGTGTCGAAGGCAACGCGCCGCGAAAAGGGCGCCGACCGGTTGAGTTTATGCGGCACTGGGAAGCGGTAATTGCCGACTTTTCCAAGCGCTGGGGCAAAAAGGTCCACGGCTGGTGGATGGACGGCGCCTGGTGGCCCGAAGAGATTTACCGGCATGCCGACGAGCCGAATTTCAAGAGCCTGGCTGCGGCCATCAAGGCCGGCAACCCGGAGTCTCTGTGTGCATTCAACGGAGGCTTGGAGACCCCCATCCAGGTCCAGAGCGAGTACGAAGACTACACCGCCGGCGAGATTGGCCACAACCTGCCCCTCGGGCTTCGGATGGCCAATGGGGCCCTGCGCCCAATGACGCGCTTCATGGACGGCACGCAGTATCACCTTCTCAGCCATCTCGGTAGTCACTGGGGCAACAACCCGGCACGCTTCCCGGATGAATTGGTCACCGGCTACACCAAGTACGTAACCTCCCACGATGGGGTCATCACCTGGGATGCCGGTATTGAGGAGAACGGACACCTGCAAGCAGATCACCTGGCACAGCTGCAAGTGCTGGGAAAAGCCATGAAAGAGCAGGGGTGATGAGTTGCCCCCACCGAGCTTGTCCCGGTGGAGCCCGTGAAAGAGCATGGCTGCTGAGTTGGCCCCCACCGGGCTTGTCCCGGTGGAGCCCGTGAAAGAGCATGGCTGCTGAGTTGGCCCCCACCGGGCTTGTCCCGGTGGAGCCTGTGATTGGCCAAGGAAAAGGGAGTGAGCAACCCATTTTGAGCCCGAGGGGCGCGAAAAAGGAGCTGTGCGCTCCTATCGCTCCAATCCGGGCACAAGGGATAGGCGTCCTGATGCAGGTTGTTCGCAATCATCTGTTCCACCGGGACAAGCCCGGCGGGGACGCCCTATGCCAGAGAGTTGATGAATAGATCAGAGTAAGGAAGAATATGAGCCAACCCAACATCATTGTTATCCTGTGTGACCAACTCAAGGCGACGGCGTCACACCTCTACGGAAGCCCCATCTGCACGACTCCCCAGTTGGAACGGATGGCCGCAGAGGGTACGCTCTTTGAGAACGCCTATACCCCCCACCCGCTCTGCGTGCCCGCACGGATCTCACTGTGGACCGCTCAGTATCCCCATACGCACGGTGGACGCCGCAACCAGACCCTGATGCCACCCGATGCCACGCATGCCTTTAAGCAGTGGAAGGATCTTGGCTACAAGAATGCGCTGCTCGGAAAGAACCACTGCTTCGAGACAGAGGAGGATATGGCACTCTTCGATGTCTGGTGCGAGGCGAGCCATCATGGCCCGTCGACGCAACCCCCGCGCGGCATGGAGTGGGTGGCAGACCCTGCGGCGACTACCGAGATCTATGCGACCACCGTCGCGAACATGGTGGAATCGCCACGATTCTCCTACGCCATCACCGACTACCCCGACACCTGCTACAGCACAGGAATCCTGACAGAGCAGGCGTTGCAGTTCCTCTCCGAATCGAAGGCGGGGCCTTTCGCGCTGTGGCTCTCCTATCCCGACCCGCACGAGCCCTACATCGCGCCTAAGCGCTACGTGGATATGATTCCTGAGGACGTTCCCCTCCCCCCCCGACGGGAGGGCGAGTTTGACGGTCCCGAGGTGCCTGAGCGTTCGCGGGTCCTCCACCAGATGCTGGGCATGGACGATGACCGCGAACAGGACATCCGCAACCAGATGCGCGTCTACCACGCCAATGTGAAGTTCATTGATGACAGCGTCGGCCGCATTCTCGATGCGCTCGACACCCACGGACTGCGGGACAACACAATCGTCGTGTTCACATCCGACCACGGCGACTTCGCCGGCGAGCACAACATGACCTGCAAAGGCGGAGTTTTCTACGACTGCCTCACGCGGGTCCCCCTCATCGTTTCCGGCCCGGGCATTCCAAAGGGCGTGCGCGATCAGAGCATGGCCAATCTCGTCGACATCGTTCCCACGCTCTACCACCTCGCCGGCATCGAGATCCCCCGCTCCATGACAGGCAAGCCACTCCCGACCATCACCGACGAACCGCCCCGAACGGCAACCTTCAGCGAATACGGATGCGGTGGCCCGTCATTTACGATGGCGGACCTGGCAGAATTCGAGGAGCCCTCCGGGCGTGCAGCCCTGTGTCGTTCGCTAAACTGGCGGGAGGCCGACGGCCGCGTCAAGATGGTGAGCACGCGGGAGTGGAAATACGTTTACGATCCCGACGGCGGCGAGGATGAGCTCTACGACCTGCAACACGATCCCGCCGAGCTCACCAACGTGATCAACGATCCGGCACACCGCCATGTCATCCATGACCTACGCACCCAGCTCCTTGCCTGGTGCGTGAAGACCGAGGATGGCAGCCCCGTCCCGCTTCCGTCACGCGACCACTGAGTGCCCAAGTCAGGAGGTCTATTGTGGCCTTCGAGCCGGCACGCTATGCTTCTGGGCTCACGTGAGGTGTGAGAACGGAGTGCGGGAGCTATATGAAGGTTGAGAGAACACACGCAGTCGTTGCGCTTGCTGCGTTGGTCTGGGTCGCGAACCTGGTGACGCGGGCATATGCGGATGATTCAGCCGCCCCACGGCCTGATGTCGCCATTATCCATGGCGATGTAACCCCTGCAACGCTACGCCCGGCAATCGAGTCGATGATCACGAAGTTTGCTGGAGACTATCCCCAGGGAGAGGCGTTCCTGGCGCAGCTGACAGCCATTGAAGCAAGCGAACCGTTTGACGAGGATGCCTTGGAAAGGCTGGCGCGGACCGCCTATGTCGACCACCCCTTGCTGCAAGCCTACCCGATCCTCTTTGTGACCCGCCACCAGTACAAGCGGGACCACCACAACACGGCCACGCTGTTTCAGACCGGCGAGATCAATCGCGGCAGCTACGAGCCCGGTGGACCGATGAAGACGATCGACTTTGGGCAGGGCGGCAAGGTGGCTGAGCTTCTACACCCGGGGGCGATCGGGCTGGTGCGCGATCCGGAAGTCAGCTTTGACGGCAATCGGATTGTATTCTCCATGCGCAAGAGCCAAGACGACAACTATCACATCTACACCGTAAATGTGGACGGTTCGGACCTGAAGCAACTGACGGGAGCTGACGGGGTGGCCGATATCGACCCACTTTTCCTGCCCGACGGCGGCATTCTCTTCTCGTCAACCCGTGAGCCCAAGTACTGCATGTGCAACCGCCACATCATGTGCAACCTCTTCCGCATGGAGGCGGACGGGGCCAACATCCAGCAGATCGGAAAGAGTACGCTGTTTGAAGGCCATTCGACGTTGTTGCCGGATGGGCGCGTTCTCTGCGACCGCTGGGAATACGTGGACCGCAACTTCGGCGATGCGCAGGCCTTGTGGACCGTCAATCCAGACGGCACCGGACACGCCATCTACTATGGCAACAACACCGCCTCGCCCGGCGGCGTCATCGATGCCCGGGTCATCCCCGGCTCACAGCAGGTCATCGCGGTGCTGGCGGGCTGTCATGATCGGCCGTGGGGCGCGCTAGGCATCATCAATCGTCAAAAGGGAGTAGATGGACCCACCTCCGTCCTACGTGCGTGGCCGCCCCGTTTCCGGCAGCAGATCTCGACCGAAGGCAGCCACAAATGGGATTCCACCCTAAAACTTCCGGTTAAGTATGAAGACCCCTATCCCTTGAGTGATGGCGTCTTCCTCGTCTCCCGCACCGTAGGGAAGGGAGAGAGGACGGGGCTCTATCTCCTGGATGTCTTCGGCAACGAAGTGTTGCTGCACGAAGAGCCGGAGCTGGGCTGCTACGATCCCATGCCACTGGGCCCCAGGACGATGCCGCCGGCACACCCGCAGAGTGTGGACTACACAAAGGAAACAGGAATCTTCTATCTGCAGAATGTCTACGAAGGCACCCACATGCAGAACGTCCAGCCCGGCGAGATCAAGCACCTGCGCATTGTCGAATCGCCGGAGAAGCGCAACTGGACTCCGCACGGCTGGGGCGGACAGGGAGAGCACGCCCCCGCAATGAACTGGCACAACTTCGAGAACAAGCGGATCCTCGGAACGGTGCCGGTTGAAGACGACGGCTCCGCCTGCTTCGAGGTCCCGGCCGACAAATTCATCTTCTTCCAGGCGCTGGATGCCGAAGGCCGCATGGTCCAGACCATGCGCTCCGGAACCATTATCCGTCCAGGTGAGGTGCAAAGCTGTGTCGGATGCCACGAGGATCGGCTCATGGGGCCGGACGCCAATGCCGGACAAACTCAGGCGGCCCGTCGTGCCCCATCCAAACTGCGTGCCGGCCAGGCAGAGCCGTTCAACTACCTTGCAACGGTTCAGCCTATTCTCGATCGACACTGCGTCAGCTGTCATGACTTCGGCACGGAGGCGGGGAAGAAGCTCAACCTGGCAGGCGACCTGAACAATGCCTTCAACACCTCCTATGTGGATCTCTGGAGCAAAGGATTCATCAGCTGCATCGGCGCCGGCCCCGCCGCACTGCAGCCAGCCAAATCCTGGGGTGCACGCCGCTCCAAGCTCATCCAGACTCTTCGCAAGGGACATTGTGACGTGGATCTGGGGGCGCACGAGATGCAGCGACTCGTGTCCTGGATCGATCTCAACGGCCCCTACTACCCCACCTACGATTCAGCCTATCCCCTCACACGTTTTGGCCGGTCGCCGTTGTCCCTGTCTGAGTATGGTCGCCTCCAGGAACTTACCGGAACCGATTTTACCGAGCACTGTAGATTCCACGGCACGGATCCGGTTTCTTTCACGCGCCCTGAACGGAGTCCCTGCCTCGACACATTAGCAAAGAATTCGGCCCCCTACCGGGAAGCACTAGCCATCCTGAAAACGGGGCAGCAACGACTGCAGGCAACTCCCCGCGCCGACATGCCCGGCTTCAGTCCCGCCCCCGGGCATCAGCAACAGCGTAACGAAAAATGGATCGCTCGCCACCAGGTTGAGAAGCAGAACCGCTCCGCCATCGCTGCCGGCGAGAAACGGTACGACCCCCAGGTACAACCGAACCCCGGGATGCGACTGCCGTAAGGATGCGTCGCCCTCCAAGGGCCCTCGCCGGATCAAAACGTGCAAAACTATTGGCAGGATGTTCATTTCTCATCCGGGGCACATCTGCTACGTTCACACCTCAGATAGATCCATTTTTACGGCTGATATAGAAACATGAATGACAAGGGTAGAACGCAAGGAAGAACCATGAGCGAGGCAACAACAATGACAAATCGTGAACGGGCGAAGGCAGTGTTGCGCTATGAGACCTATGACCGGCTACCCGTCGTGCACTTCGGATACTGGGGAGAGACTCTGTTGAAGTGGGCGGCCGAGGGACATATCAGTGAGACCCTGGCGAGGTCAGTGGGCGACGGAAACCCAGCCGACTATGAGCTGAATGCGTTGCTGGGTTGGGACTTCAACTGGCAGTGCATGTTCTCGCCAACCGCGAGTATCAACCCAAGATTTGAGACCAAAGTGATCAAGGAGTTCGAGGATGGAACCAAGCACATCCTGAATGGTCATGGGGTTGTCCTTGTTCAGAAGCCCGAAGCCGGGAGCATTCCGGCTGAGATCAGTCACATGCTAACCGACCGGGCAAGCTGGGACGAACACTACAAGCCCCGCTACGGTTGGAGCGAGGATCGGGTCACCAAGGCCGGCGTGCTGGCGAATGATAGAGTCATTCCGTTTGACGAAGGTGGACTCGAATTTCTGCAGGCAGACAAGCGGGACTACATGTATGGGCTGCATTGCGGCAGCCTGTTCGGTCACATCCGCGATATCGTAGGGGTTGAGGGCAGCAGCTATATCTACTGCGACGATATGGAGCTCTACGAGGAGATGATCAACACCAATGCCGAGGTCTGCTACCAGAACGTGAAGTATGCACTGGAGTCGGGCGCCAAGTTCGACTTCGGCCACTTCTGGGAAGATATCTGCTTCAAGAACGGTCCGCTGGTGATCCCCAGCGTCTTTGATGAGCTGGTTGGACCACATTACAAGCGCATTACCGGCCTGCTAAATGAGTACGGTATCGACATTGTGTCTTTGGACTGCGACGGCTGCATCGACTCGCTCATTCCCACCTGGATCGAAAACGGGGTCAACACCATGTTCCCGATCGAGGTTGGGACCTGGGAAGCCGAGATCGCCCCCTGGCGCGAAAGCTACGGCAAGCGGCTGCTTGGCGTGGGAGGTATGAACAAGAACGTCTTCGCAAAAGACCGCGCCGCCGTGGATGCCGAGATTGAGCGGCTCACGAAGCTGATTGAACTCGGCGGCTACATCCCCTGCCCCGACCACCGCATCCCACCCGGAGCCGAATGGGACAACGTGAAGTACTACTGCGAGAAGATGCGCTGCGCCTAACACCTGGCACCTGCGGCGATTCTTCACCGCTGCCCAATAATGGCTTGTATATATATCATAAGCGGACTATGATATTTTCAGGATGAAGACAGCACCAAACAGCGTCAGTGCGTACCTTTCTGAGATCGGGAAGCGCGGTGGACGAAAGAGCCGCCGACACCTGTCGCCCGAAGACGCGCGTAACATGGTCCGCATCCGTGAGGCACGGAAGGCTTTCCGACAGTTTCATGCCCAGTGTTTTTGGTTCATGCGCGAAGACATGGAGGTGAAACTGGCGGATGTACCCGAGATTGCCAGAGGACTGCGACTGAATGGAGGACGACAGGGCTTTATCCTGGCGGCGAAGCTATGCCAATAAGCGATATTCAAGCGGAAGTGCTCAGACACATTGCATCCAATCGAAGTCCGGAAAGCTACTTGGCCGGCGCGACGGTCCTGCACCGCGCCGAGAACACCCCTCGTTTCTCGCAGGACCTCGACTTCTTCCACGACATTGAGGACCTAGTGGCCCAAAGCGCGGAAAAGGATGCCGAAACGCTACTTGCCGCCGGATACGTGTTTGAATGGCAGCTCCGCACCCCAACATTCCATCGCGGCGTGGTAACCGTTGACAAGCAACAACTCAAGCTTGAGTGGGCCCAGGACAGCGCCTTCAGGTTCTTCCCCATCCAGGAGGATGCGCGCTGTGGCTACCGCCTACACGATGCCGATGCGGCAACGAACAAACTCCTTGCCCTAGCCGGGCGGAATGAGATACGTGACCTCTTTGACGTCCTTCATCTACATGACACCTACCTGTCTCTCGGGGCAATGGCTTGGGCGGCTTGCGGGAAGGACCCGGGCTTCACACCGGCATTCCTGCTCGACCATGCCAGCCGCCACACAGCCTACACACAGGCCGACCTAGACCGACTGAGTCTGCGAGAACCACTGGAACTTGCGACACTGAAACAGCGATGGCTTGTCGGCATGGATGAGGCTCAGACCCTAGTGGAATCCCTTCCCCCCGAGGAAGTCGGATGTCTCTATCTCGGGCCAGACCAGAACCCCGTCACCCCGTCACCCGTTTCAGCAGAGTTTCCTACCCTCATCCGCCACAAGGGCTCTGCACGTGGTGCATGGCCGGTTGTATCGCCGTACAGGGCACCATAGAGCACTAGAACTACCTCTCGCAATACTTGAGCATACATGTACTTGCATGTAGCCTTTGACTTGTGCGAACGTCTCTAGGTTAACGCCAGAACGAAACGCCAAGGAGAAGCCCCCCAATGACCGAACAAGCAGACAAGCCCGACCTAGCCGCTGAGATGGAGAACCTGTGGCACAAGGAAACCCAGCAGCGTGACACCATGACGGAGGCGATCCGTGAGTGGCGCGACGATGGCTTCGGTATCTTCATGCACTTCTCTGCCAGCACCGCCTTTCAGGGGCGCTACAAGGGCGAGGAACTCAAGCGTGATCTGTGGGGCGAGTGGCTTATGGTGCGCGCCGAAATTCCAATCCCGGAGTACGAGGAGCAGCTGCGCGCCTGGAACCCCGACCAATTCGACGCCGACGAGTGGGCCGATGCCGTCGCCGCCTCAGGCTGCCGCTACTTTGTCTATACCGCCAAACATCATGACGGGCTGGCGATGTACAAGAGTGAGGTCGGGCCATACAACATTGTTGAGCATACCGCATTTGAAAAGGGCGACATCTTTGGTCAGCTAACCGACGCGGTCCGCGCGCGCGGCGTGAAGCCCGGCTTCTACTACTCCCATCACCTGGACTGGCACGAACCGGGCGGCGCAGGCGGTCCCGAAGGCAAAACGTTGGATGAATACGCAGACGCTATCGCCCTGCCCCATCTTGAGGAACTGACCACCAAGTATGGCCGGCAGCATGTCGTCTGGTTTGATTGCGGGCGCCCGGAAGAACTGGCAAAGAAGTGCGAAGCGCTCGTGCACAAGAACCAGCCCGACATCATGGTCTGCTCCCGCATAGGCGGAGGCTTGGGCGACTTCTCCAGTGAGGGCGACTGCCAGGTGCCGCCCGTGCGTATCGAAGGGGCATGGGAATCCTGCATGACGTTGACCCAGCACTGGGCCTGGTTCCCGGAGGACCGGGACCATAAACCCGCCGGCGACGTCATCCAGATGCTCGCCGCCATTCGCTCGCGCGGTGGAAACCTATTGCTCAATATCGGCCCCGATGTACGGGGGCGCATCGCGACGCGAGATCAAGCCATCCTTAAGCAGATCGGCGACTGGCTTACCCCCAACGGCGACGCGATCTTTGGCGTACGCGCCACACCCTACGGCGACCTCCCCTGGGGGGTCTGTACGTTCCGCCCGGGAACCCTCTACCTGCACCTCTTCGAACTGCCGTCGCAAGACACCCTCTTCCTGCCCGGCTTTCAGTCTCCCATCAAGCAGGCCTATTTCCTGTCGGATGAGAACAAGCAGTCGTTGCAGTTCCGGTCCGTGCCGGGCGGCATCGAGATCGACCTGACCAGCATGCCGAACTTTCCTACGTTCGTAGATGCGGATGACACCATCATCGCCCTTGAGTACGAGGGCGAACTTAAGGTCGACCCCAAACCCGTGTTGGACCACGACCTTGACAACTGCTTCATTCCAGCACTCGCCTCGGAGAGAAAAGCGCTCGAACTACGCAGCTTCCGTCGCCCGCAGTTCATTGATCACGGGACAAACGCCTATTGCCCGCACGATGACTATGCCCACGGGTTTGATACGCCGGAGGCAGAGCTCGCCTGGCATTTCTCGAGCACGAATGCGAACGCGTTCTTCGTGAACGTCGAGTATGCAAACCTGACTGGGCAACCCGTGCAGGCAAAGCTCTCGGTGGGCGACCAGGAACTCACCGCGACACTACCGGTCACGGTAACCCACGACCGCGACAGGCGCTGGTTCCGTACTGAGATCGCTGGGCACTTGCAGATTGAGGCGGGAGACGACCAACGACTTACCTTCGAAGTCACGGAGCCAGTGAGCACCGACCGTATGCCCTCCTACCTGGCCGACGACAAGCCGGGCACCGAGCATGATGGATTCATGATCAAATCAATAACCTTGAAATCGCTGGCCCCGCTGGCGTACTGAGTGGGGCAAGGAGTGTGAACCATGAAGAAACCGAATATCGTCTACATCTTGGCCGATGATATGGGGTATGGTGACGTATCCTGCCTGAATGCGTCGTCAAAGATACAGACTCGCCACATGGACCGCATGGCGGCGGAAGGAATGGCCTTTACGGATGCGCATGCCTCCTCTGCGGTCTGCACGCCGTCCCGTTACAGCATTCTTACCGGACGCTACAACTGGCGCTCCCGTCTCAAGGCAAGCGTTCTGAGTGGTTGGAGCCCACACCTAATTGAGCCGGGACGCATGACGGTAGCTTCGCTGCTCAAACAAGAGGGCTACCACACGGCCATGATCGGCAAATGGCATCTTGGGTGGGACTGGGCTACCGCGGATGGGCAGCCGGCTGGTGAGGACAATGTTGATTTCAGCAAGCCCGTTTCCAACGGGCCGGAGTGCTACGGGTTCGATTACGCCTACGGGCATTGCGGCTCGCTGGATATGGCTCCCTATGTGTACGTTGAAAATGGCAACATTACGGCAGAGCCCGATCGGGTCACCGAGGACACCGGCAAGTTTACCTGGTGGCGCAAGGGGCCGACTGGTGCCGACTTCCAACACGAAGACGTTCTGCCGAACTTCACGCGGCGCAGCGTAAGCTACATCGAAGAGCGCGCCGCAACCGGCGAGCCATTCTTTCTCTATTTTCCGTTGCCGGCTCCACATACGCCCATTCTGCCAACAGAGGAATTCCGCGGCAAGAGCGGCACCAACCTCTATGGCGATTTCTGCCTAATGGTGGACGATGTCGTGGGGCAGGTCATGGAGGCACTCGAACGCAGTGGCGTCGCGGACAACACGATCCTTGTTTTCACCTCTGACAACGGCTGTTCACCCGAGGCGGACTTCGAGCAGCTCGGCGAACGGGGGCACAACCCCAGCTACGTATTCCGGGGCCACAAGGCCGACATCTACGAGGGGGGACACCGCATTCCCCTACTTGTGCGCTGGCCTGACGGAATCAAGGGAGGGGCCATCTGCGAGGAAACGACTTGTCTTGTGGACCTGATGGCGACCTGTGCCGATATTGTGGGCACCAAGCTACCAGACAGCGCCGGTGAAGACAGTGTCAGCAACCTGCCGGTGTGGCAGGGAGAGGCGATGGACCGATCACTGCGCGAGGCCACCATTCATCACTCCGTCAACGGTTCGTTCTCCATTCGCAGAGGCAAATGGAAGCTCGAGATGTGCGCCGGCTCGGGCGGGTGGAGCTATCCAAAGCCAGGCGAAGCGTGCGAAGGGCTGCCACCCATCCAGCTCTACGACTTGGAGGCCGACATCGGCGAGAAGCAAAACGTTTACGACAAGCATCCTGATGTGGTGGCAGAGCTAAAGGCGCTGCTCACCAAGGTCGTCACCGATGGCCGCAGCACACCCGGCGAGAAGCAGGGCAATGCAGGCGGCATCGAATGGCCACAGCTCTGGTGGATGCTGAGCCAGACTCATTAGCGTAGTGAGATAGAGGATATAGGCTTAGATGAAAACGCAGCATGGTTTGATGCCCGGACAGGTCCTTCAGCGGGGTAAAAAAGGCCGAGGGTGCGCCCACCTGACAGGGACATGCCGCGTCAGCGGCAATGTGGAGTTGCGCGTACTCAGGAACGACAAGGAACTGCGTAGTCACGGATGGAAACCTGCCGGCACTGCCGCGGGGCGTCGCTTCGAAGCACAGCTAGAGAACCTTCCGACAGGTGGCCCTTATCGTGTTGAGCTCCGGATCAGGAGCGGGCGTAAGATTGCTGACACCACATCGATTGACGCGGTCTTTGTCGGCGATGTCTGGATCCTGGCGGGGCAGTCCAACATGCAGGGAATTGGCAACTTGGTGCATGCCCCCCACCCTCACGCCAAGGTTCGCGCGTTCTACATGCGCGATGAGTGGGGTGTGGCAGAGGAATCACTGCATTTTCTAGAGGAGGCCGTTGACGTCTTTCATAACGGCTATGGCGACGGACCGGACCGACCCTCTCGCAGCCAGCTTGCGAAGCTGCGCCGCGGCATGATCAAGGGCGTCTCGCCCGGGCTTGCCTTTGGACTGGAGATGCGCAGACGCACACGCGTGCCGCAGGGACTTATCGCCTGTGCCCACGGTGGCACCAGCATGGAGCAGTGGTCTCCAGACCTAAGGAACAAGGGCGGAGCGTCACTGTACGGAGCAATGATTCGTCGGTATCAAAAGCTCGGACAACCCGTGGCGGGGATTCTCTGGTACCAGGGCGAAAGCGATGCACACCCGGATGCTGTAGACCTCTACACACAGCGCATGATAGACCTTATTGCCGCCACCCGCCGCGACATGGACTTGCCGCAGCTGCCATGGGCAATCGTTCAGCTGGGCTGTCACGCCTGTGCCGAGGATCACGCAGAATGGAACTCGATTCAGGAACAGCAGCGACAGCTACCGTGTCTGATCCCTCGTCTCGACGTCGTTCCGGCAATCGACCTCGAGCTTGATGATGGCATCCACATTGGCGGCAAAGGTCAGCAGCAACTAGGATGCCGACTGGCACGCGCTGCGAATCGGCTGGTTCATCGGGCAGCAGGAGTGAAGCCCGGGATCGCATTGAAGACAATCGAGCTTGCGCCAACCCCATTCATTCCAGGTGCATACTCCGTCTTGCTCCGCTACCGCAACGTGGCCGGCAAGCTCTGCAGTCCGGGGCGTCCGGCCGGCTTTTCCCTCGTAAACAAGCAGGGAGAGGACGTTCACGCCATCTACAAGACCACGGTTCAGGGGAGCACGGTCCTGCTGCACACCGGCATGCCCCGTGATCAGTTCACCGACCTCAGTATCAGCTATGGTCACGGTCGCTATCCCATCTGCACCATCAGCGACAGCGAGGGGATGAGCCTGCCAGGAATGAAGGTAACATTGAAGGAAACCGCAACGCCCCTCAACGGAGACTGAGAACTGTAGGCCATTAGGAGTATCCCTGGATTTGAGCTTTGGCATTCAGAGAATGTCTGCAAACAGGGCACAATCATGATTCAGGACGTGAAATGGTAGCAGAGCCGCGTACGACCGGCTGGAGATCCCTCGCAAGCTCGGGATGACAACAGCAAGGGCGAGCCCCTAATCGGGCTCGCCCGGAGATCCCTCGCAAGCTCGGGATGACAACAGCAAAGAACCTTAGGAAAGGGTCATCCTGAGCTTGCCGAAGGATCTCATGCGGACAAGCAGAGCGAAAAACTGGGGTAAGTCCTCAGAAGTCCACCCCTTGATGGAATGGACTCCGCTGACTATATTCACCGGAACCGTTTCGCTCACAAAGATGCTTATAGAACAGGAGAACATGAAGACTAAGTACTTATTGACCATCATTCTGACAGCAGCGCTTCTCACATGCGCCCTGCATGCTACAGAGACCGGCAGCAAGGAAACCATCCGTGTGGCCTGCGTGGGCGACAGCATAACCTTTGGGGCCGGGATCCCCGATCGTGCCAACAACAGCTACCCGGCACAACTGCAGAGGATGCTGGGCGCGGGATGGGAGGTCGCCAACTTTGGCTTGAACGGAAGAACCCTCCTGAATCGTGGCGATGCCCCGTACACGAAGACACCTCAGTATCAGGCCGCCCGTAGCTTTCAGCCTGATGTCGTAGTCATCAAACTCGGAACGAACGACACCAAACCCCAGAACTGGCGACACAAGAATGGATTCATAGGCGACTACCTGAGCCTGATCAACAGCTTTCGAAAGCTGGAGAGCAAGCCGGTGGTCTGGATATGCAAACCCGTTCCTGTGTTCCCCGAGCAATGGGGAATCAAGGATTCGGTCGTACGTGAGGAGATTATCCCTCGGATTGCCGTCATCGCCCGGAAGGCCGGCGTCCCCGTCATTGATCTCTATACGCCTCTCAAAAGCCACCCCGAACTCTTTCCCGACAAAGTCCACCCAAACACTGCAGGAGCAACAAAAATGGCCACTATCGTATCCGAACACCTATCGAAGCACCGAGATGCCGCCCCACCCCTCCCCGCGCCTGTCGCTTATGCACCGGCGGATGATCTGGTAATCTGGGATGACCTGCCGGCCTATGAGTGGGACGTAGCCTACCCGGTAGGTAGCGGCCGTTTGGGG
>JABGOW010000525.1 GCA_018645275.1 Verrucomicrobiota bacterium | reverse complement strand
GCGGATATCATCCGAAAGCCCGTACGCCCCAAAATCCGCATAGCCGTGATCGTCCGTTACGACAATAATGACATTGGGTGCCTTACCGGCAAATGCACACAAGCCCCCCGTCAACAGCAAAAACAGAACACCGGCGCTCGCCGCCGCCCCCGAAATATACTCTCTTCTATTTAACTTCATTCTTATGTCTTTATATTAAGCCAGTGCTGGCTGCAATTCCCTGAACAACACACAAAACTCATGCGTGCCTGCATCCACATTTTCTGTCCGGTCCGGCAAGCGGATCTCCGCGGCGACCGGCGTATCTACCTTGAGGATAACCCCGTCCTCTGTTTTTGCCCACCCGACAGCTATGGTTCCAGAGACCGAATCGTACGATGCCCGGACATAGTCAAGCCGATCCGTAAAGGCCGGTTCAATCAGCACCGTCTCGAACCCGTTGGAACCCGGCTTGATTCCGGCCAGCGATTCAAACATCCACTCGCAAACCGCGCCGAATGCGTAATGGTTGAATGAGTTCATGCCGTCATCGCCAAAGCCGTCCTCCTTTGTCCAGCTGTTCCAGCGCTCCCAGATCGTGGTGGCGCCGTTGTCCACCTCGTAGAGCCAGGAGGGATACTGGTCGTTAAGGAGGAGCTGCAGCGCCAAGTCGCTCCGGCCTATCTTCGTCAACGCTGGGCAGAGCAGCCCGGTCCCAACAAAGCCGGTTGTCAGATAGCCGTTACTTTCCTCCAGAAGCTCAACCAGTGTGTCGGACACTTCGGTATAGTCAGCGCCGCCGACCAGATCCATAGTGATGGCCAGCGTGCAGGCGGTCTGGGTACGGATCATCACCCGACTCCCATCAAAAAGCGCATCCCGGAAAAGCGCGCAACTTCTCTGCGCCTCTTTTTCAAAACAAGTCGCATCGTCTTCAAGACCGAGCGCAAGGGCCATCTCTGTCATCATTTGTACATCGAATGCACGGTAGGCCAAACCGATCAGGCGGTCAGGGGTCGGCGCATCGATATGCAGCCAGTCGCCGCAGGCATGCTTAATGGTGTCGTTATGGTTGTTCCCCTCGGAAACGAGGTAGTCCATGTAGTTCTTCATCTGCGACCAGTTGTCGCGCACAAAGGAGAGATCGTTGTACTGCTTCCAGAGGGTATAGGGGCAGATGATGCCGGCATCGCCCCAGGCGGCCACGCCATAATTAAACATGCCCATATACGGTGCCACCTCCGGGTAGGCGCCGTCTTCATGCTGCGAATCGTTCAGGTCGATCAGCCATTTTTTAAAGAACTTCCGGATATCGCCCAGATAGGTTGCCGATTTGACGAACATCTGCGCATCCCCGGTCCAGCCCAGCCGCTCATCGCGCTGCGGGCAATCGGTCGGAATCTCAAGATAATTGCCGCGGAACGACCAGCGAATGTTTTCAAATAGGCGGTTGACCCGTGCATCGGAGCATTCAAATGTTGCGGTCTCCTTCAGATCCGACATCCAGACCTGCCCTGAGAGGGCGAATGATGAGTGATGAGTGATGGTTGATGAGTTGGAAAAACCAGGAAAGACCGTACCCTGCGGCAGCCCGCTGATCTCAACAAACTGGAAACCGTGGAAGGTGAAGCGCGGCTCCCAGATTTCTTCGCCGGTTCCTTTCGCAATGTAGCGGTCGATGCAGTCGGCCGACCGCAGGTTGTCGCGATACACGGTTCCATCGGCGTTGAGCATTTCACCGTGTTTGATAACGATTTCCGTTCCGGCCGGCACGTTCACCTTCAGCCGAACCACACCGACCATGTTCTGCCCCAGATCAAACACATAGGCTCCGGACTTCAGCTCGCTGACCGACTTTGCCGGCAGCGTTTCAATCTCGCGGACCGGCACCCCGGGATGGGGTTCGATGATTTCCGGCAGGGTTTCCATGCGGTTGATGAGAACCACATTCTGCCACTCCGCCGGGTCCATCCCCGGCTCATTCCATCCGGGCGTCTCCTGGCGCGCGTCATAGGTTTCCCCCTCAAGCAGGTCGGCCTTCAGCAACGGGCTGTCTTTCCAGACCCAGGATGAGTCGGTTACCAGCCGTTCACAGCTGCCATCCGCCATCTCCATCTCCAGCACACAGGCAAACCAGGCATCGCGGCCGTAATATCCCTTATTGTGGTTAAAGCCCCAGTATCCGGCAAACCACCCCTGCCCCAGAAGCGCCGAGAGCGTATTTTCGCCCTTAGTCAGCGAATCCGCAACATCGAACGAGTGATAATAGACGCGCTTGTGATAGTCGGTATAGCCCGGCAGCAACTTCACATCGCCGATTTTCCTGCCATTCAACCAGGGCTCGCAGACCCCGAGCGCCGTAACGTGCAGTGTCGCGGAAACCACCTCTTTATCGAGGCAGAAATCCCGCCTCAACATTGGACAAGTCCGCGTTGCCCATCCCCCCCGTATCCATTCAGCATCCCATGTCATCAGATTACTTCTTTCTCTTAAAATCGAGCGGCCCTCCAGAAGGAAGCCCGCCGTAAGCTATACGCGGCATACTAAGTCGTCACACGCATTAGTCCATGATCGTGTCTGCCCCGTGCGCCAAACCGCCACCTCTGCCAAGGCTGGTTTAGTTATAGCCGAATGCGCGACCCCATGCTCTCACTATTGCGACAATCGTTCGGACAATTGCGACAAACGACGTAAACATCTGAGTGCGGAAAGAGTGCGGAAAGGGACAGTGCGGAAAGGGACAGGCCTCGAGAAACTCCTGAAAGGCTCCTCGCTACTTTGCGTGGGTAGCAGGGAGATTCCGACAGGATCAACAGGATGGCAGCCTTCGGCTGCGGGAGGCGGAATAAATGGTCTGTCCCTTCAA
>JABGOW010000280.1 GCA_018645275.1 Verrucomicrobiota bacterium | reverse complement strand
CATCCAGAGCCAGCGGAACCGTGGCAGCCGTGGTATTGCCCAGGCGATCCAAGTTGATGACAAAGTGATCCATTGAAATGCCAACGCGGTCGGAAATTGCCTGGATGATACGCATGTTGGCCTGATGCGGCACAACCCAGTCAACATCCTCAATCCCCAGTCCCGCCTTCTCCAGTGCATCGCGTCCCGCCTCGCACATGCAACGCACCGCGTGCTTGAAAACGTTGTTGCCGGCCATCTTCATGAAATGAAGCCGCTGATCAATAGAGTCGTGGCTTGCTGGTGTGCGACTGCCACCCGCCGGAATCATCAGAAGCTCACCGAGCGAGCCATCCGCCCCAACGGAGGTCGCAAGGATGCCCGGGGCCGACTCGGTCCGCTTCAGCACAACCGCTCCAGCACCATCGCCGAAAAGGACACAGGTTGCGCGATCTTCCCAGTCGGTAACCGTGCTCATCTTCTCGGCCCCAATCACCAGCGCCGTCTCATAGAGCCCGCTCAGCAGCATTCCACGCCCCACCTCCATGGCATAGAGGAACCCCGAACAGGCGGCCTCCAAGTCAAAACAGAGGGCCTTTTTGGCACCGAGGGCATCCTGAACCAGGCAGGCTGTGCTGGGAAAAGGCATGTCCGGCGTCACCGTGCCAACGATGATCAGGTCGACATCACTCCCCTCAAGACCGGCACTCGCAAGCGCCTGCTTCGCGGCGCCAGCCGCCATAACAGAGGTAGACTCATCCTCGCCTGCAATACGGCGCTCTCGCATGCCTGTGCGTGTGACGATCCACTCGTCGGTGGTATCAACCATCTCCTCAAGTTCGGCGTTCGTCAGAATCCGCTCTGGGAGGTAGGCCCCGGTGCCGACAATGGCCACGGATGCTTTGCTTTTGCTCTCGTCTGTCATAAGGAGGTATCCAATGCTGCAATCTGTGCCGCAATCTCTTGGTTCAGGTGGTGGTGCACGGATTCTCCAGCCACACGAATCGCGTGGTAGATCGCCCGATGTGAAGAGCTCCCATGCGTAATAATGCAGACACCATTGACGCCAAGGAGCGGGGCGCCACCATAGCTCTCAGGATCCATGCGTGATTTCAATGCCAACAGGGCCCCGCGCAGCAACATACACCCCATCAGCCGAATCCAATTTTTCTTAAACTCTTCTTTCAGCCAGTGTCCCAGGGCAAGACCCGTGCTCTCGCTTGTCTTCAGCACGATGTTGCCGACAAAACCATCCGTCACGGCGACATCGGTCTTGCCCTCGAAAAGATCATGTCCTTCAACGTTTCCTCGAAAGTTGAGAGGCGACCCCTGAAGCAGACTGAATGTCTCTTTGGTGATTTCGTTGCCCTTGATGTCCTCGCCACCAATACTGAGCAACCCGACGACAGGGTTCTCTCGCCCTAGAATCACGCGGGAATACACGCTGCCCATCGCAGCAAACTGGCCCAGCATCCTCGGCTCGCAGTCGATATTGGCACCCGCATCGACAAGAACAAGTGGGTGAGCACCCCGAGTGGGCATGACTGCTGCGATAGCAGGTCGATCCACCCCTTCAAGCGTCCTCAACTTGAGCGTCGCGGCGGCTACGACGGCGCCGGTATTGCCTGCAGACATAACCGCGTCGGCCTCACCCGCCTTGACCATGTCAACGGCACGGCCAATCGAAGAGTCACGCTTACGGCGAACGGCGAGAGCGGGAGCCTCTCCCATCTCCACGACTTGGGAGGCATGTCGGATCTTGATCGAATCCGGAACCGTTCCACACCGCGCCAATTCTGCCTTGATGGCGGATTCATCCCCCACCAGAAAGAGATCGGTGATGTTGGGCAGTTCCCGCGCCGCCTTGACGGCACCGGAAACCACTTCTCGGGGAGCGTAATCACCCCCCATGGCATCGACAGCGATTCGCATGCTCGCTCCTGCCCTGTCTAGTCGGTCTCAACTGTCAGAACCTGCTTGCCATTGTACTGGCCACAGGCTGCACAGACGCGGTGAGGCTGCTGGGGTGCGCCACATTCCGGACACGCTTTTGCCGCTCGCACGACACTTTCATGCGACCGCTTACGCATGCGGCACTTGCTCTTTGATGTTTTCCTCTTGGGAACAGCCATTTCAGCTCCTTCGTTTTTCCTAACCCAAACCGTCTAAAGCCGCCCATCGAACATCGTCGGGCGGCTTGCAATCACATTCGTTCGTATTCTTGTTCGTACCACACTGCGGACAGAGTCCCTTGCAGTCCGAACTACAGACCGGGTACGACGGAAAGGCGAGGATGATAGCTTCACGCATATCCTCGGTCAAGTCCACAGATTCCGTTGTTTCGTCGATCTGTTCATCAAAAAAGTAGGCGGATTCTCGTACACCGACAGGGTAGAAAACAGAACAGCGGGAACAGCGCATCGAAAGGTCCAACTGCAATGAGCCCTGAACCAGCAGCTCCTCGGAAACTAACGTGGCATCCAGAGCATAGTGCAGAGGCTGCTCCGACTGAATCAGATCCTCTACTGCAAGATCAAGGGCTTTGGGAGCAATATCCCCCTCATAGTGACTGCCCCCCTCCTGAATGTCCTCTATATATAAGGTAAGCGTATCGTTCATTTCTACCATCTCGCCAGCCTAACTCCGATCTCGTCCTCTCCCCGCCACCGTCTCACGCCGGCTGCCCAAACTTCGCCTCCAAGGCAACCTTGACCTCGGGGGGCACGAAGTCCTCACAACGCCCGCCCAGTTCTGACACTTCCTTTACCGTGCTGGAACTCACGTAGCTGTGAATCTCTTTCGGCATCATGAAGAGCGTCTCAATCTCGGGTGCAAGCTTCCGATTTGTCAAGGCCATCTGAAACTCGTATTCAAAATCCGAATACGCCCTCAAGCCGCGAATGATAACGTGCACGTCCCTGCGACGGGCATAATTGATGAGCAACCCGTCAAAAACATCGACCGTCACATTGTCGAGGCCAAGACGCGCCACCACGGCGCGAATCATGCTGGCTCGCTCCTCTGCACTAAAGAGGGTCTTCTTCATCGTATCCGCCGAGGCGGACACAACCAAACGCGGAAAAATCTCAGCGCAGCGCTCGATCAAATCCAGATGACCATAGGTCAGAGGATCGAATGTTCCTGCATAAATGGCTACACTTGTCATGTTTCATCCCCCTTCGATCTAAAGATGCGGACTCTTGATCCGCCATACCGCCTGTCTCGCAGCAGCTCCCATCCCTCCGCTTCCGGGATTGGCTCGTTTCTCCCCTGCTCCAGAATCACAATGCCCCGTGGGATCAGCATTCCCGACTCAGCAACCGCCTGCAACAAGCGAGTGCCGAGCGCATCGTCCTCGCCCCCTCGTGCCTTCTGGTATGGCGGGTCGGCAAAGATAATGTCGAAAACCGGGGAGGCAAGTCCTTTTCTCAAGAAACTGAATACGTCGCTCCGGACACACCGCATTGTGGACCTGTCCAAATCCTCGCCCCCAAGCGTTTTTAGATTCTGCTGGAGCACCCGAAACACGAGCGCATTTTCCTCAACCCAACACACTTGGGACGCCCCACGACTCCAGGCCTCAACGCCAACAGCCCCCGACCCCGCGAACAGATCCAGAAAGCGCACATCCGGGATGACGGCCTGCAACGAAGAGAAGAGCGCTTCTCGCACGCGATCCTGAGTTGGCCGCACCGCACGGTCCGGAACCCGAATGCTCCGCCCTCCCATATCTCCACCCGTAACACGCATGAACGTACTCTACGAAAACAGGTTGCCACCCGCAACCTCACAAAAGCGAAGCCCAAAGAACCGAAAATCCTGCTTTACACCCGCAAACCGCCCGTCTATATTCCCGCCGACAGACAAAGAAAAGAAAAAGTAAGTGAGAAGAAGGGAATCAGAGCGGCAATGAGCCAGATCGACAAAGCAGCAATCCAAGAACAGTATCAGCGGCACGAGCGCGACACAGGATCTTCCGATGTCCAAATTGCAGTGCTTACCAAACGTATCGAAGCGTTGACGGAGCACCTCAAGCAGAACAAGAAAGATCACCACTCCCGCCATGGCCTTATCAAAATGGTCAGCGCGCGCCGGCGACTCTTGGATTACATCAAGGGCAAGGACAACGAGAAGTACAAGAGTCTTATCAAAGAGCTTGGAATTCGTCGCTAGTCACACAGCCCGTTTACACACCCGTCCCTTGGGGTACCCCATTGGCTGACATCGATATTAATCGGGTCCGCTCTTCGACGGATTCTCTTCACAAGAAGAAAGAAAGAACCAGACCATGAATGACACCACATCCGTTTCCGTTATGCTCGGAAACCAAGAACTCACCATCGAAGCGGGCGTTCTCGCCCAGCAAGCTGCAGGCTCCTGCACCGTTCGCCTAGGCGACACCGTCCTGTTCTCCGCCGTTACGGCCACCGACAAGCCGCGCGAAGGTATTGACTACTTCCCGCTGCAGGTTGAATACCGCGAGAAGTTTTATGCCGCTGGACGCTTCCCCGGCGGATTCTTCAAACGCGAAACCCGCCCGAGTGAAAACGAGATTCTGGCATCCCGCTTCACGGATCGCCCGATTCGCCCACTCTTCCCAGCAGATTACTTCAACGACGTGCAGATCAACAACATGCTGATCTCCGCCGATGGACAGAACGACTCCGACGTCTTGAGCATCGTTGCCTCAAGTGCATCGCTCACGATCTCCGAGATCCCCTTCCTCGGCCCCATCGCCGGCGTCCGCGTTGGACGCGTTGACGGTGAGTTCGTAATCAACCCCACCCACGATCAGCGCGAAGTCAGTGACATTGACCTGGTCTACTCCTCAACCCGCGATCTTCCACTCATGATCGAAGGTGGCGGCAAGGAAATCGCCGAAGCCGATCTCGTAGCGGCCATGAAATTCGCTCAGGATGTCTGCGTCAAGATCTGCGATGCGCAGCTTGAACTCCGCGCCAAACTCGGACTTCCCGAGAAGGTCGTCACGGTTTCTGAACCTGACACCGCGCTGCTCGAAGCCGCTCGCGAAGCTGTCGGTGCAGAGTTTGCAGAGATGCTTACCATCGCCGGCAAGCTGGAACGCCAGGGCAAAGTGAATGAGCTCAAGGCCTCCCTGAAAGAGACGCTCAAAGCGAAATTCGAAGACATGACGGACGAGCAGTTCCGCGCCATGTTCGATGAGTTCGAAATCGAAACGCTTCGCTCCAACGTGCTCGAGCACGGCAAGCGCGTCGACGGACGCCCCTTTGACGCTCTGCGCGAGCTCAAAGCCCAGGTTGGCATTCTGCCGCGTACCCACGGTTCCGCTGTATTCAACCGCGGTGAGACCCAGTCCCTCGGGACCGTTACCCTCGGAACGAAATCGGACAAGCAGGCTTTCGACGCCATTACCGGCGGCAGGGGCGAAAAGCGGTTCATGCTACACTACAACTTCCCGCCCTACAGCGTTGGCGAGTGTGGTCGTCTCGGATTCACCGGACGGCGTGAGATTGGTCACGGCGCTCTGGCCGAACGCTCGCTGCGCGAAGTCATTCCAGAGGATTACCCCTACACCGTCCGCGTCGTGTCGGACATCATGGGCTCCAACGGATCCTCCTCCATGGCCAGCATCTGCGTCGGCACACTGGCGATGATGGATGCGGGCGTTACGCTCACCGCACCGGTAGCCGGCATCTCCATCGGCCTGTTCTCAGGCAATGGCAAAGCTGAGCTCGTGACCGATATTCTCGGCACCGAGGATCACTGCGGCGACATGGACTTCAAGGTTGCCGGAACCCGCAAGGGAATCACCGGCTTCCAGGTCGACCTCAAGATTCCCGGCCTGAGCTGGGACCTCGTCGAAGGCGCTTTCGAACAGGCCAAGACGGCTCGCTTTGAGATTCTTGACTTCATGGAGTCGGTCATCCCGGCACCACGTGAAGAGCTCTCCGAGCACGCACCTCGCATCGAGCAGATCCAGATCGACACCGACAAGATCGGCGAGCTCATCGGACCGGGTGGCAAGAACATCCGCCGCATCACTGAGCTCTCCGGCGCTCAGATCGACATCGACGAAGATGGCACCGTGAGCATCTTCGCCAGCAACAGCGAAGCCATGGAGCTCGCGACGCGCGAAGTCCAGATGATCTCGATGGATCCTGAAGAGGGCGAACTCTACGAAGGCCGTGTTACGGGCATCAAGGAGTTTGGCGCTTTCGTTGAGATCCTTCCTGGCAAAGACGGCCTCGTTCACATCAGCGAGATGGCAGACTGCCGCATCAACAGCGTTGATGACATCTGCAAGATCGGTGACACCATGTGGGTCAAGTGCATCGGCATCGACGACCGCGGGCGTGTTAAGCTCAGCCGCCGTGCAGCCATGCGCGAAATGGACCAGGCCGAGCAGAACGACTAAGCCTGTTTCCAATTGAATCCCAAAAGCCCCGCCTGCTTCCCCGTAGGCGGGGCTTTTTTTGTCGTCCGACCCCCTTGCCTGATACTACACTTCCAATTTTGGTGGACAACTTCACTTTCGTTAGGCAGAAGGCACATGCGCAAACTGCGACAACTCTGGACTCTGGCAGCATTGACGGCGGCGGAAACGCTGCGTCAGCCCGTCTGCCTGCTACTCACCATGAGCTGCGTGGTTCTGACAATACTGGTCCCCCTGACCACCGCTCACAACTTCGGCGAGGAAGGGCGACTGGCGCGGGATAGCGGGCTGGCCTTTCACCTTATGTTCGGTCTCTTTCTTGGAGGGTATGCCGCGTGCGCCGCGCTCACCCGGGAGCGAGAATCGGGTACCGCTGCAGCCGTACTGAGCAAACCCGTTGACCGAAGCGTCTTTTTTGCAGCCAAGTTTCTTGGCATTACCGGTGTGGTGCTGGTGTTCTCGACAAGCGCAACACTGGCCACGCTTCTAGCGCAGCGGGTCGCGCTCAAGTATGCAAGCGACACAGGGCACTTGCTCGACGGCCTGACCGCGGGGCTAGCGATGGGGTCTCCTGTCATTGCCTGCGGGGTGGGCGCGTGGGCCAACTTCCGCCACCGGCGCGCGTTCCAATCCACGGCGATGGCTACGCTCCCCCTGCTGCTGGCAGTCGTGGCCGTCGGCTGTGGGTGCTTTACACGTGCGGGCGGCTGGGCGCCCTATCACCCCCAGCTTCAGTGGCAGATCGTGCCTGCAAGCCTACTGGTCGCCATGGGACTCGCCATGCTGGGCGCGATCGCGTTGACCCTCGCGGTGCGGCTATCGCTGGTCCCTACGGTCAGCACCTGCTTTGTTATCCTGTTGCTTGGACTCGCGTCTGACTATGTCTTTGGGCAATCTGCGGGGCACGCGCCACTAGCCAATCTACTCTATGCCCTTACCCCGAACTGGCAGCATTTCTGGGTCGCAGACGCCATCGCGGGCGGAGGTGTCGTTTCCGGCACATACATGCTTCGCTGCGCCCTCTATGCATTTCTCTATACAAGCGGCATCCTCTGTCTTGGTATAGTCGCCTTTCAACACGCGGAGGTCTCATGAGTGATCCGGTCATATGTACGACGGCTCTGACGAAGGTCTTTAAGGACTTCTGGGGGCGCACCAGAGTGCCAGCCCTTACCGCGCTCGATCTCAAGGTTCATCCCGGCGAGGTCTTCGGTCTTCTCGGACCCAACGGGTCGGGCAAGAGCACCACCATGAAACTTCTTCTTGGGCTGCTGCGCCCAACCAAAGGCCGCGTGTCGATCATGGGGAGATCCCCCCAACACACCGCGACTCGAAACCGGATTGGCTACCTCCCGGAAGAGGCGCAACTCTACCAGTACCTCACGGCAACCGAGACGCTTCATTTCTACGGAAGACTCTTCGGGCTGAATCGGACCGATATTGAGTCCCGTACCTCCCAGCTGATTGACATGGTTGGTCTGACCCATGCCGCACAGCGACCCGTGGGTGAATTTTCGAGAGGCATGGCACGCCGCATTGGATTGGCCCAGGCGCTGATCAATGATCCGGATTTACTGATTCTCGATGAGCCCACGGCGGGGTTGGACCCGGTCGGCTGCCGCCAGATAAAGGATCTGCTTGGTGCCTTGGCCAAACGAGGAAAAACCGTCGTCCTTTCCTCTCATCTCCTGGCTGATGTGCAGGATGTCTGCGACCGCATCACACTTCTGCACAACGGCAGGAGCATTGCTGCCGGAACGCTGGACGGGCTCCTCAAGCACTCGGAGAAGCTGCAGTTTACCGTCGAAACCCATACCCCGGAACAAGTGGAGGCCATCAAGATCGCAATCCGCGAATGCTGCGGTGAGGACCCCTCCGTGGATGTGCCAACCATCGCGCTGGAGACCTTCTTTGTGAACGCCATAGCCAATGCAACAGGGGCAGCCGACACGCCCCCATCCGGCGTCAGCCAGAAGACCGCACTTGCTCCATTTCTTGGAGAGCCATGATTTCACCGCTACCCATGCTCGCCATCACCCGCTTGACCCTCAGGACGATCGTGCGCAACCGCGCCTGCGCCGGATTGCTGGTGGGGCTCATGGCGACCACCATCGGGTTGCCCATGATCCTTCATGGCGATGGCACCGCCATAGGGCAGATGCGCATGGTGATCACCTATCCCCTGGTCATCGCATTCACGCTACTTCTCGTGGGGAATCTCTGGTTGTCCGCCAGTCTCGTCTCGCGGGAAATCGCCAACCACACACTTCAATCCGTGACGGTGAAGCCGGTCGGCGTATTCGGCATTTGGTTTGGAAAGTGGTTAGGACTCATGATCATCAATGTGATGCTCGTTACCGTCTCGACACTTGGACTGCTTCTATCGGTTGCCACCACGCTGCAACACGATGATCACACCGTGGCGGATCGCACAGCACTACATGAGCAGCTGCTTGTCGCGCGGCAGGCGATCTTTCCACAGCCCGAACCCAAGTTGCTGGAAGAGGCACAATGGCGATGGCAGCACCTGATCTCGGAGGGCAAAATCCCGCGCACAACTCCGCTGGCCAAGATTCAGCATGCTGTTATTGCCAACCACGCGAGGGTAGAGCCTGGAACTTCCCAGTCCTGGACCGTTTCCATTCCCGACGCGCTTCGCGAGAAAGCCTGCGAGAAGGCACTGTCGCTGCGCTACACGTTCCGCTGTAGTCCTTTGGAACGAACCCCTGTTTCGGGGACATGGACAGTAGCCTCGTCTCCTGCAACTGCCGCCTCTTCCGCTATGTCAGCTCCCACGAGACTCGCGGTTCACGATGTTCTCGACGGAACCCACCAGTTGATGCTCCCCGATACGTTCAGGCCGATCGGCTCTTCTGTGATAATCACCTTTGAACACGGAGCAACCGCCGATTCACCGACTCTGTTTTTCGACACCGATGCGCCCGTTGCTCTGCTCGTTCACAGCAGCGGTTTTGCATCGAACTTGCTTCGTGCCATGCTGGCATTGACCTGCTTCCTCGGGGCCATCGCCGCCATCGGACTCACGATGAGCACGCTCTTTTCGTTTCCGGTCGCAACATTTGCCGCGGGCGCCATACTCTTTGCCGTTGCGCTCGCGGCCGGATTCTCCGAGGCGTCAGTGGAACACCACCACGGCACACCCACAAAACCGGGGATTATGGTACAAGCAACCGAGCCCATCTTGCTCTCGCTCAAACATGCCACCCGAGATCTTGTCGGCAACATTCCCATCAAGCGTATCTCCCACGGGATTCTCGTTTCCTGGGAGCAGACCGGCGAGTGCATCGTTGTGCTATGCCTGATCATTCCCGGGGTGCTTGGACTCCTGTCCTGCGCCGTGCTGCGGCGGAAGGAGTTTGCCGCGTGTGTGTAGAAAGCCGGAGATCCATTATCCTCGTTGTTGCGGCGACCGGCTTGCTCTGGTGGGCCGGACAACAGACCCCGCATCTTGCAGGCTCGCGCAGCACTACCGCCGGCCGATCGCCGGAAACCGAGCTTACCCCTCTGACCGCGTCCCCCCTTCCGCCCACCGTCGCATTCACGACCGTTGTCCTTGCAGGATTTCGGGGCCTTGCCGCCGATCTGTTGTGGCTGCGGGCAACGGCTCTCCAGGATGAAGGTCGCTACATCGAGCTCGTACAGCTTGCGGATTGGATCACCGTCCTGGAGCCGCAGTTCTCGGAGGTCTGGGCACTCCAGGCGTGGAACATGGCCTACAATGTCAGCGTTATGTTTCCCGGCGACAAGGAGCGCTGGAGATGGGTGCAGAACGGAATTCGCCTGCTGCGAGATCGAGGGCTCCATTACAACGCAACGGCCCCCCTCCTCTACCACGAACTAGGATGGCTCTTTCTGCACAAGATCGGGACCAATGTCGATCCGTCGGCGGCTTACTATAAGCGACAATGGGCATCCCGGATGCTGGAGCGCGTGGGACCGGATGGGCACCCCGACTACGTCGCCCTGAAGCGCGATGCAGCTGCCGCGAGGAGCCTCAAGGACATGGGCCTTGACCCTGAACGCATGGAGGAACTCGACATTCACTACGGCCCCCTTGACTGGCGGGTTGCCGAAACGCATGCACTCTACTGGGCATGCCTCGGGCAGGCCGTCGCCGGACCCGACAACACAAGCGCTTCGTGTGAGCGCATGATCTACCATTCCATGGCTGCCCTCTTTGATCACGGTCAACTCACTTACATCGCCGGCAGCGAGCAGTTCGTCACCTCCCCACGCTTCGACCTGCTTCCGAACGTCATGCAAACATTTGAGACGGCCATGAGCAGGTCTGAGAACTCTCTCCCGGCTGAGGCCTATGTCTCTTTCCTCTCCTCGGCAGTCCGATTGCTGAAGTTCTATCAGAACGAAGTAGAGGCGCGTACGCTCTTTGATGAGCTGCACCGTCGATTTCCTTCGCATGCCACACTGCAGGGACTGGACGCCTTCGTCCGAGGGGCTTCTCCCTCGCTCCCACAGGTTCTTTCCCCTCCCCAGGAGACTACAGAATGAAGCTAGCCATTTCGATACCCCTTGTCGGCATTGCCATCCTCCTCTCGGCGTGCAGCAAAGACCCTGCACCACCTGCCGAACAGAGCTGGCTCACGATGGGAACGTTCGCATCCGTCACCGTTCGTTCCGACGATGCTGAACACCTGGCATACTATCACGAGACCACCTCTCACGCGTTTGATGAGCTGAACCAGCTTCTTTCCGTTTACCTACCAGACAGTGAAATATCGCAGCTCAACGGGTCCACCGGAATGGTCGCCATCAGCCAGGAGACACTCACCATGCTGCAGGAGACGGTTCGCTATGCCCACGGCACGAGTGGCGCTTTTGACCCGACCGTCTCACCGCTCATTCAGCTATGGGGTTTCAGCGGAGGCTCCGCACCATCGGGATTTCCGGCAGCGGAGATCATTGCCGGAGCGTTGGAGCAGACCGGCTATCAGCACCTGAAACTCTCCCCCGCCTCCCCTCTCTCTTCTATGGCGGGTTTTGACCGCCCCGGGATGAGCATCGACCTTGGCGGCATTGCCAAGGGCTTCGCCGTAGACCGCGCCTACGGTCGGCTCACGGAGACACGTCCTGCCAATGCACTCATCAACCTCGGCGGCAACATCCGTTGTCACGGAAAGGCCACTCCAGAGCGCCCGTGGCGTATCGGCGTGCGGCACCCATTCGATACGAGCCTGACCATCGGCGCCCTCACCATGCAGAGCGGCATGGCCGTGGCCACATCAGGGAATTACGAACGCTTCGTCACAATTGACGGAGAGCGCTACGCGCACATTGTTGATCCCCGCACCGGCTGCCCTGTCAAGGGCATGGCTGGCGTCACCGCTCTCAGCACCAGCGCCACTGAGGCCGACGCCCTGTCAACTGCCCTCTTTGTCGTTGGAATCGAGGGTGCGCCCGCACTGCTGAAAGCACTGCCAACGACACACGCCCTCCTCGTCCCCGATCGCACGCCGATGGAGATCTGGGTGTCGCCCGGCTTTCAAGAGGTCTTTACCCCTCACCCTGAATATGCGGACGCGGTGCGCCTGCTAGGAAACTGAATACGAGCACAAGGAGCACTCAATGCTACGTTTGATGACTTGCCTTTCCCTGGCCATACTGTCTCTATCCAGCGCGCTCGGAGACAACTGGCCGCAGTGGCGTGGACCAACTGCAACCGGTGTCGCGCCGCCGGGAGCGTATCCTGCCGAGTTCTCCGACATGGAGAACGTGGCGTGGAAAACCAAGCTCCCCTCAAGGGCCTCATCAACGCCAGCCGTTTGGGGCGACTCCATATTCATCACCGGTTGCATTGGCCTGAAAGATGGCGTTCTCTGTTTAGATCGTAGTGGTCGGGAGCGGTGGCGCGTTACCTTTGGAAAGAAGGCCAAAGGCAAGCACTCGGCGGCAAGCGGGGCCAACTCATCGCCTCTGACCGATGGCCAGCGCGTCTTCGTCTACTTCAAGAGTGGCACGATTGCAGCGCTCGATTTCGCCGGCAACGTTATTTGGGAAGACAACCTTCAAGATAGATTCGGCAAGAATACCCTCTGGTGGGATCTCGGAACATCCCCCGTACTGGCCGCCGGAAACGTGATCGTTGCCGTCATGCAGGCTGGCGATTCCTTTCTCGTCGCGCTCGACGCAGCAACGGGGGAAATGGTCTGGAAAGAACCCCGGACTTTCACGTGTCCGGAGGAGTCAGACCAGAGCTATACAACGCCAACCGTGCTCACGCAAAACGGCCATGAACGCATCTTCGTGTGGGGAGCCGATCATCTTACTGCACACGATGCGATAACCGGAGAGACGCTGTGGGTCTGCGATGGATTCAATCCCGACAACAAGGAACAGTGGCGTAGCATTGCGTCGGCATCGGTCTGGAACGAGATCGCCGTGGTCTGTTTTGGCCGCGGGCGCAATCTCTGTGCGGTAGATCTGCGCGATACGATTGAACCCACCAAGCGGTTTCTGTGGAAGCGGCAAGGGCTTGGGGCAGACGTACCAACCCCGGTCACTCACGATGGGAAGGCCTATCTACTGGAGGACGGCGGAAAGCTCTACTGCATTGATATCCGAACCGGCAAGACGCTATGGACATCAACAGCACCACGCGGCAAGGGGCGGTTCTATGCATCCCCCATCCTGGCGGGCTCCCGCCTGTACTGCGCCAGCGACAGGGGAATCATCGTCTCGGGGAGCGCAGACCGGTCCTTTTCTGGCGCAACAACAAATAAGATGAACGAGCCCATTATTTCAACACCAATCGCAGTCGATAATCGACTTTTTGTCAGAGGCGCCAAACACCTTTTCTGCCTGGGCAATTGAGTGGTTCTCTGAGGACTTGAATCAAGTCTTCTGATCGATAGCGTCCAGCGCACGGCGGGCGGCAGCAGCTTCGGCGGCCTGTTTGCTGCGTGCACGCCCCGTAGCGACTTGGTCATTTGGCAGCTTGACCTCCACCTCAAAGACAACTTCATGGGGGGGGCCCTCCGTGCTGATGACGCGGTAGTGCGGCGACTCCTTCCAGCGTGACTGGGTCAACTCCTGTAACTGGCCCTTGGGGTTGCCCTCCCATACGTCGCCGCTGAGCGATGCAATCTGTGGCTGAAAAAGGGTCTTGAAGAGCCTGTCCGTGGCACGAACACCACCATCAAGCCACGCGGCTCCAATGACGGCCTCAAGTGCATCCGCCAGGTTGGAGGCCCGTTCTCGCCCTCCTGATCGCTCCTCGCCCTTCCCCATCTTGAGAAACGCACCGAGGCCGATAGTACGAGCCGTTTTTGCGAGAGCCTTGCCACTGGTGACGCGACTACGGAGCGAGGTCATTTCTCCTTCAGGCTTGTCCGTGTAGACATCAAAAAGGTATGCCGCCGTGAGCATGCCGAGAATGGCATCCCCGAGAAACTCAAGCCGCTGGTTGTCGACACGCTGGTTCGGATGCTCGAAACGGAAAGAGCGGTGCAGAAGGGCCGTCTCAAGCAGAGTCCTGTCGCGAAAGCGATATCCGAGACTCCGTTCAAGCGCTCTATAGGGATTCGGCCTTCTCAACATATTTCGATTCCCGCGTTTCCTGTTTTCTGTTTCAGGGCTCATCAATCCCTGTAGTCGGCTCTCGGTGCATCACGCCCTGGGATGGAACTGATGGTGCACTGACCGAAGCCGCCCCTGATCAATATGCGTATAAACCTGGGTGGTTGCAATATCTGCGTGCCCCAGCATCTCCTGAATCACACGCAGGGGGGCACCGTTGGCAAGGAGGTGACTGGCAAAGGAATGGCGGAGCGTATGCGGAGAGACCGCCTTATCGATGCTGGCCCTGCGGGCATAGTCTCTGACCATACGCCAGAGCCCCTTTCGCGAAAAGCCCCTTCCCAGACGGGACAGGAAGACGAACCGGGATGGCCCTTTGGTTTCAAAGGCAGGGCGGGCTTCAGCAAGGTAGCGTTCCAGACAGATTCGCGACGAATCTCCGAATGGAACCACGCGGACCTTGCTGCCTTTTCCAATACACCGAATGTAGCGCTCGTCGAAATGCACATCATCCAGTTTCAGGTTGCAGAGCTCCGACACCCGCATCCCGGTGGCATAGAGTAGCTCAAGAATGGCGCGATCACGAATGGCGTAACCTGAATCCCCCTGTGGAGCTGCAAGCAGGCGCTCGACTTCGCGTTGGGAGAGCAGGCTGGGTAGCACTTTCCAGAGGCGTGGCGATTCCATCACCTCCGTGACGTTCTTTCCAAGCAACCCCTCGCGCTGTAGGAATGCGAAGTACACCTTGATGGCCACGAGCCGTCGTGAGATGGAGTTTACACTCAGCCCGCGGTCGCGCTCCGCCATCAAGTAGTCCACAATGCGCTCGCGCGTGACGTCGTTGGCACTCGTCACGCCATGGGTCGCCAGAAAGGTATCAAAGCTGGTGAGATCAGCGGCGTAGGCCTCGCGGGTGCGTTCGCTGAGGCCTCGTTCCAAGATCACATAGTCCAGGAACATGTCTATGAGCGACTTCAACGAAGGAGGTCCGGGGGCAGGGCTGCAGCCGCCTTTTTGTCCGCAGGAATCCCGTTCGCCTCAAATCCTGCCTTCGCAACCATGAATTCGATGTTCTTGTCGGCAGCGAGCAGCGTATCGAAGGTCACGGTGATCGTGCGTGCAGCCAGATCGACTTTGATGGACTCCTGCTTCAGCCCGGGCGTACGGCTAATGGCCCCCCTAATTACGCGCTCGCAGGCGGAGTTGCGCATCTCAGGGACGTGGATCGTGAGCGTACGGTAATCGTGTTGCCGACATGACACGCAGCCGAGCAGCAGTCCCAGGCAAACCAAAACAGAAGGAAAGGAATTTCTCATGGGTGGAACTCTATACGATCACCTGTCGAAACGTCAACGTTGATGTCGATTTGAGACTTTTTGCGCTGTGCCATCGCATGGCGCGGTGACGAGCGGTTCTTTCGCTCGTTATTGCGGCCCGAGGGCGGGCCGCCTCCATTGTGCTAGGGGGGCCTGGTTTGCAGCAATGGAGCCGGGGCGCCCTCGCCCCGGAGAAACGGTACGACACGCGCCACTGGCCACGCCTGATTTGCGTTGCCAGTTCTTGTCAGATGAGTGGGTCCATCCGGCGCTGCCGTGATTGGGATGCGCTGCCCGATCGAGCGGCAGCAAACAGCGCCAGAGGCAGGGCCCATGATTCTAGTGGGAACCCCTTTTCGCTCGCAGGAATTCTCCTACACAAGTTGCTAAATCTTTGTTGCTCACATACACGGATATTTTGTATACTATCCATAGATCAGAGTAGATCGGTGTAAGCTAGGAGGCCTGAAGAATGGCAACAAAAAAGAAGAAGAGTACGTTTACGAGACCAAAACTGTCCACTGCAGACTGCTTCGGGGCGAGACTGCGGGAGTGGCGACAAGGATTAGGTCATCCACTGAAGCGCGTCGCCCACGACTTGGGAGTCTCGGTTTCGGTGGTTAGCCAATGGGAGCGCGGACTACGCTTTCCGTCCGTCAAGAATCTTGACAGAATCGCAAGCTACATGGAGCTTCCGGTCTGCAACCTCTTGTACAACGGGACCTCAAGCTGCCCACACGACAAGAAGCGCAAGTAGCATCTTTTCTGAGACGCTTCCTGAGTGATGCCGTTGCGGATTGCCCCACACCTGGGATCGGATCCAAAACGGTTTTTTGAGGGCCCGACCTTTAGGGTTTTCCCTTACGCATACATAAGGGTTTCACTCTATGAGGTGAACATGCCATCACTTGCCCCCATCTATGCTGGGGGTGATGGGCGTATGGGGGAAGCGTACGGCGCAATTGATAAGCCGCTCCGGAGACTTGATCCGGGGCGGCCTTTTTTCGCTCTTTTCTTCTCTGTCCCCTGATATCAGAGAGGGCTTGGGGGGAGATAAGACAAACCGACACGATCAGTCGATTATCTCGACGAAATCGCGGTCAATATCAACGGCAACGGCCTGGCCAATCAGCTCCACATTTAGCCTCACCATGGTAGCATTGCGGGCTGACTCGACAACGCCTTCCACGCCCATGAACGCGCCTCCCCGAATCCGTACGCGCCTCCCTTCGCGAAGGGCATCCACCACGCCTAGTGATGGATCGACGTCAAGCGCCTGCCGCACCTGATCCAACTGGCACTTCAGAACCTCTTCCGAAGGCGGGACGAGGATACTAATGATGTGATTGGTCTGCAGGAGGTGAACACGCTCATCCGGTTCAAATGAGACAAAGAAGTAGCCAGGGAACATTGGCTTCTCAACAGTGACCTTCCGGCGCTGATAGATCTTCGTCTCAGAGCGAAGCGGCAGGTAGTATTCCAAACCGTGAACTTCGCAGAGCTCCGCAACCTTCTTCTCACTTCGCGAACGCAGATGGAGGACATGCCAACTCATGGCGGCAGAACCTAACCGCTTTTCATGCCAAGTTCAAGCACCGCGATGGTTCCCACAGAAAACGGTTGTCCCGCGAGGATTCCTTCGGCTAGAGTTGGCAATGCACTCAGCCATAAAAGCAGCTATTGTCATTGCCTCCCTATCGCAACACCTTTGGGCAAGTCCCGAGAGTGTTGCCTTGGTTCAGGGCACCTCCTCGATGCCCAACGATGCGGAACGACGCTACGGCGCCTCCGTGACAAAACGGCTATCGCGTTGGCTAAACGAGATCCCCATTCCCCACAAGATGCTCACCGACGAAGCGCTGACAGCTGCGCAGCTCCGGGGTATCCGCGTGCTCATCCTGGGGTACAACCCAACACCGCAACCCGGGACACTCACCGTCCTGAACCGTTTTGTGGCAGATGGGGGAAAGCTCATCGTCTTCTATGGGGCATCCCCGGAGCTGGCCAACCTGATGGGGCTGCGATTGGGCCCCTATATGGGGGCCTCCGGAACACACCACTGGACGGGAATGCGCTTCAAGCGGGTAAAGGGCGGCGAGCCACCATCCCTGATTCGCCAGCAGTCCCGCAGCATCCGCCCCGTCTATCCGGCTGTCCAGAGCGCGCGGATTGTCGCCACTTGGGATGATGAACGCGGCAAACCCTCGGGGAAGCCTGCCATCGTGGAATCACCAAAGGGAACATGGATCACCCATGTGCTGCTGGATGATGGAGACACACACGACAAGAAACAGATCCTGCTGACCTGCGTGGGAAGGCATATCCCTGAAGCCTGGCAGGCCGCAGCGGAGCACACACTGAAGGCGTGTGGGAGCATCGGCAACTATACATCACCATCACATGCGTGGCAGAGCATCCATGCACAAGTCACGGCGGCGGGGGCACCGCCTGCCGCCAAACAGCACTACCGCCTCGCAACCGACCACTATGAGGCCGCGAAACGCGCAATCGTAGACCGCCGATACGCCGATACGGTCCAGCGGTGTCAGCAGGCAGATCAGGAACTCGTGAATGCGGTAGCGCTCAGCCAGAGGGCACGCGTCGGTGAGCGACGAGGGGTATGGGATCACTCTGGCCTCGGCCTTTACCCCGGCAACTGGGACCAAACCTGTCGTGAACTCCGTAAAGCCGGGATCACGGATCTCTACGTCAATTTGCTCTGGGCAGGAAAGGCGCACTATCCCAGCAAGATCGTCCCCCGCTCCCGCACCTTCGAGGACTATGGTGATCAGGCAGCCGCCTGTGTCAAAGCCGGCAGGCGCCACGGAATCCGAATTCACGCATGGAAAGTTTGTTGGAACCTGGCCGGCGCATCGGCGTCATTTCTAGCCAAGCTGGAGAAAGCAGGAAGACTGCAGGTAACAGAGCAGGGCGAAACGATCCCCTGGCTGTGCCCCTCTCGCGCCGACAACGTGCAGTACGAAGTAGGCGCCATCCGAGAAGTGGCACGCCAGTACCCCGTGGGCGGCATTCACCTTGACTATATCCGCTATCGCGACTCGCGCGTTTGCTGCTGCGAGAGTTGTCGAAGAGGATTCGCCCGTGACAGCGGACTTCAAACCCACCCCTGGCCGAAGGTGTTGCGCACATCAAAGACCCGAGCGGCATACAACAAATGGCGATGCGGGCGCATCACGCACCTGGTTCGCGAGACACGCAACGTCCTCCGCGAAACAGCGCCATCCGCCGAACTATCCGCAGCCGTCTTCGGAAAATACCCTCAATGCATCGACAGCGTGGCACAGGACTGGCACCTCTGGTTGGAGCGCAACTACGTCGACAGCATATGCCCCATGAACTACACGCCAGACCCCGGCAGATTCAGGGCTTGGCTCACGGCGCAAACCGCCTTGCCGGGCGTGGACGGCAGAATACTGCCCGGAATCGGTGTGACAGCAAACGAGAGCAGGCTCGACCCCGTTCAGGTCATCGAACAGATCCGTACTGTCCGGCAGCTTGGTCAACCGGGGTACATTCTCTTTGACCTGAACCAGACCCTCGCGACAGAGACCCTCCCCGCGCTCAGCCTCGGCATTTCGGCCGAGTAGCCCCTAGCCAGTGGGCGACAACACGAGCAGAAGCCCTGTTGGCGAACAGACTATGCCCCCGCAAAAGCATCCGCCACAATCTGCTTTGCTTCAGCCTGGATCTGGTGCAGATGATCCGTGCCCTGGAAACTCTCAGCATAGATTTTGTAGACATCCTCTGTTCCAGAGGG
>JABGOW010000267.1 GCA_018645275.1 Verrucomicrobiota bacterium | reverse complement strand
CCACTGGGTAAGATCCGGTAGGTAGAGCAGTGTGAATCACCCTACAAAAATGGGCAATTTGGTAGCCTCGGTTTCTGGTTTGGACTGCTGGTAGCTCAAATCCCGAGGAGGAGTGCCCCAAGAAGGCCCGTCAAAAGGGCGTCAGGTAGTTGTCTGAGCGCCAGAAGGCACGCCCCACGACAGTGACACCTCCGCGATACTGACTGAAAACCAGCGCTAGTTACTGCTCGTATCCCTAGATCTGCATGGCGGCGACCTGATTCTTGCGCGTTGCCGATGGTTAGCCTTCCTTGGATGAGGTCCTGTTCCTTGTTTTTGGAGGTGAGGCGCCCATGCTGTCCTTCGGGATACTACCTTGCAGAGGGTTGCGGGTTGGACTATGAATAGGCGTATCGCCTCATCGGCAGAGATCGGGGTGTGGGCAGGGGCTGGAGTATCTCGCCCCGTTGGGGCTTTTCGAATGGGGGCTAGTCAAGCCATGAAGTTTGCTTTATCCGTGTTCCTTGCTGCCGTAATGTCCGCTCAGTCCTATAGCGTGGAGGAGAGAAAGAACGCCATGTTAGCCACCGACAATCTCAAAGCGTATGTCGAGCAGTTCAATGCTGATGATGAGGAGTTGTACTCAAACATTAAGAACAAGGATGCGCTTGAATTCCTGGAGGGAAACATCCCGCTGTTTGAATGTCCGGACGAGGACTTTCAGAGGACGTATTACTTCCGCTGGTGGACCTATCGCAAGCACGTCAAGAGCACGCCGGACGGCTATGTCGTCACCGAGTTCATGCCCAAGGTGGGCTGGAGCGGGAAACACAACACCATCAACTGCCCGGCGGCGCATCACTTCTATGAGGGGCGTTGGCTGCATGACCCGAAGGTCATGGACGACTACGCGACGTTCTGGCTGCGTAAGGGGGGGAGCCTCAGGGCCTACAGTTTCTGGATCGCGGACGCCTACCACAACCGCAACCTCGTCACGCCCAATGATGCGTTCCTGATCGATCTGCTCCCGGATCTGGTGAAGAATTATGAGGCATGGGAAACGGGCTGGTTTCGGCACAACGCACACATCGGGGGTCATGAGAACGGCCTCTTTTACCAGATCGATGCGCTGGATGGCGGCGAAGTCTCCATCGGCGGGCATGGCTTCCGCCCGACCCTCAACAGCTTCATGTACGGTGACGCAAAAGCCATCGCCTCGATCGCCCGGATGGCCGGCAAGACAGGGCTCGCAGAGCAGTATGAAGCCAAGGCGATCGAGATCAGACGGCTGGTTCAGGAGAAGCTTTGGGACCCGGACGCGCAGTTCTTCAAGATCCTGCCGAAGGAGGGCGCACCGCTGAAGGATGTACGCGAGCTGTATGGCTATACGCCGTGGTACTTCAATCTCCCCGATCCGGGGTACGAATCCGGCTGGAAGGAGCTGATGGATCCCAAGGGCTTCTATGCCCCTTACGGTCCCACCTTTGCCGAACAGCGTCATCCGCAATTCGTCATTTCCTACGAAGATCACGAATGCCAGTGGAATGGCCCGAGCTGGCCGCTGGCGACATGCAGCGTTCTGACGGGGCTGGCGAACCTGCTGAACCACTACGATCAGGACGTAATCGGGAAGGAGGACTACTTCGAGACGCTGATGATCTACACGAAGAGCCACCAGCTCAAGCGTGAAGACGGCAAGGTCGTGCCATGGATCGACGAGAACCTCAACCCCTATACCGGCGACTGGATTGCCCGGACCCGCCTGCTGAGATGGCAGAAGGAGGATCTGGACCTTTTCAAGCGCAAGGGCGGCTACGAGCGCGGCAAGGATTACAACCACTCCACCTACAACGACCTCATTATCACCGGCCTGGTCGGACTGCGCCCGCGTGCGGATGATGTGGTGGAGGTAAACCCGCTACTGCCCGAGAATGCCTGGGACTACTTCTGCCTCGACAACGTGCTCTACCATGGGCGTATCCTGACCATTATCTGGGACAAGACCGGCGAGAGGTATGGCAGAGGCCAAGGGTTGAGGGTGCTTGTTGACGGGAAACAGGTCGCTTCGTCAGACAAGCTTTCCAGAGTATCAGCGCCCTTACCTTAGCGAGAATGTATGAGGTCGTGTCGTGTCGCGTAATTCCTGTGGCATGGACGAGAGATGTAGGACGGGCTTCCAGCCCGTCCCGGACGGCCAAGATGGCCATCCTACTTTCGCAGATTACGCAATAATACTTCAGGTACAGCACGCTAGATAGTTCTATCCACGTGGCCTGTCGCCATCGTTTGAACTGTTCTATTGGGCAACGGGTGATCCGCTAATAGTGGGGGTGTTTCCGCTAGTAGTGGCGTTTGCATTCAAGCTGGGCTTCGGTATCTTGCAATTTGAGGTGCAGCTCTACAGAAACCCTGTATGATTCGGTCTGCGTACACAGCTGAACAATTGGCAGAACAAGAAAGAATGAAGGCGAATAAGATGAACACTGAATGGTCAGCACTGAAGACCAAACTCGACAGTTACCAGTCTGTTTACGATGCCCCGATTTCGTCCCTGGCGGAGGTGAATACTATTCCCGACGCGCCGATCTGTGGCGGTGGAAAGGTCACCGTTGCCGTCGACGGGACGCACCGTGAGGTCAACTATCACCTGAGCAAGTCCGACTTCTGGCACGTCATGTTGCATCCGGGACGACTGTTTGACGGGTTCAGCATATCTCCCGCGCCTCTGTGCCGACTGGCTCTAACCGTGAACAATGCGGATGGCAAGGCCGACCACGGACGTCACGTGCAAGACATGGCCGTTGCTGAGATCCGCAGCGTGTTGCCGCTGGAAGGCGGCACGCTGGAGGTGCGCTGTACGGCTTTGGCACAGCGTGGTCTGGTTATCTATGAGCTGGAAGCTCGAGGCGCCACAGCTTCGCTGAGTGCTGCGATCGAAGCCGAGAGCGAGCACAATAATTTCTATATCTGCAAGGGTAAGCAGGACGAAGAGACGGTCTGGCTGCGCAAGGAACACCAACAGCTGTTCGCAGTCAATGCGGCGGTTGCCATGCGTCCGCTTGGTGCAACTAATGTGCGTTCGCTGCACGAGCAGGGAGGGGCGGCTGCGTTGTCGTTTGATGTGCCGGCGGGTCAGACGGTTCGTTTGCTGCTGAGTGTGGCAGGAGGTAAAGAGGAGTTCCATCATTTGGAAGAAGCGCTGGCGGGGCTGGAGATGGACGGGCAGGATGCCCGTCCTACGGGGGAGGGGGATGCAATCGACGAGATGCTGAATGAGCATGCCGATTGGTGGCAGGCGTTCTGGCTGAAGTCGTGGCTCGATCTCGGCGACTCGCTGCTTGAGCGTTACTACTACGGTGCCCAGTACGTCCACGGCTGTTCGATTGATCTTGAGGGGCGCGTCGTGCCCGGTCTGGCTGGCGGCTGGATCACGCACCCGACTCCGATCTGGGGCGGAAATTACACGATGAATTACAACGGCGAGGCACCGTTCTGGGGACTGCCTTCATCCAATCGAGGCGAATTCACGGTTCCCTATGCCAAGGTCTGCATCGATTACATCGCCGCCGGGCGAAAGCTGGCGAAGCGCTTGGATACCAAGGGCATTGTCATGCCGGTCATGATCGGGCCCTGGGGCGTCCCGAATCACGACGATGCGTTGTGGCAGAAGAGCAATGCATCACTGGCTGCAATAACCCTGATCTGGCATTACGAGGGGTCGCGCGAACGCGCGTTCCTCGAAGAAACTCTGTATCCATATATCCGCGAACTGATGGACTTCTGGGAGGATAATCTGACGCTCGACAGTTCGGGTCGCTATGTCATTGAGAACTCCGCTCAGCGTGAACGCACACCGGGCGATCTGAACCCCGGCTCGGAGCTGGCGGCGGTCCGACGCATCACCGGTGCCGCCCTGGAGTACAGCGAAACACTCGGTGTTGACGCTGAGCGTCGGGAGCTGTGGCAGGATTATCTGGCGCGTCTCAGTGACTACCCCGTCATGGAGGTCGATGGCGATCTCTGTTATGTCGAGACGGAGAATCGCATGGATGTGTCGCTGATGGATGTCGGCGACAACCCGGTGGTTCTGGACCACGTCTATCCTCATGGCGCCATCGATAGCGACACCACCGGCAAGGGGTGCATCATTGCCCGCAACACACTGCGCTATCTGAACTCCTGGAATCAGGACAACGGCTTTCCTCGCATCTTCGGTCAGGCGGTACGTGCCGAATGGCCGGGAGGGGATCTGCTGGATATTTTCAAAGCGCGTCTTACTTCCGAGGAGGGGCCTCACGAGATCCTTCGGCGCAACAATACCTTCCTGCCGAGGGATCACTCTTATGAAGGCAGCGGCACCACCGAATTCTTGAACAGCATGCTGGCCCAGGCGCACGGAGGCGTGCTGAAGGTCTTCCATGTCTGGCCCAAAGACCGCGATGCTGCATTTAAACGCATTCGGGTCAAAGGGGCCTTCCTGGTCTCGGGTGAGCTCAAGGACGGCGAAGTGGCCTACGTGGATATTCACTCTGAGCAGGGCGGACCCTGCCGGATGCTAAGCTGCTGGTCCGGGCGGGGGATTGCCGTGGAGAGGATTGACGCCCATAACATAAGCCATTCAGTGTGTTTAGCGGACATGGAGTGCGGTGACGAAGTCACCGCTTTGGGGGCCGCGGAGCGGCGGGGGGGCAGCACAGTTGACATTGATTCGTCAGACTCGTGTAGTGTGAGGGGGGCACGCGCTCCGCGCTCGGGGAAAGCGGCGATTCCATCGCCGCACTCCATAACGAACGACCAAGCAGACACGCAGAATCTCGCAGGGCCTTGCGCAGGTCCTGAAGTCAGTGAGGATGGAGATTTCTACACCTGGGGGGCCACGGTCGGAACGACCTATCGCGTAACATCTGGAGCAGCCGTCAGCCGGGAAGATCTCAATCTGCCGCTCATTCTGGTGCCGGTCATTGAGCCTGCGGCCCACGCCCGACGCGATCAGACTCAGGCCATGCTGGATGTTCTCCTGACACCTGAGGTCCAGAATACGCGCATAGAGTTTGATGTGATCTTTGCCGACGAGAGCCGTCAACGCTGTGCGGATTTGTGCAGGTTCCGAAGTCGTGACGAGCAGGTAGCCCGGGTTGCCGATGACGGCGAAATTCTGGCCGTTGGCCCGGGACGAACTGTGATCGACGTGCAAGCCGATGTTGATGGTTGTCCGTTGAAGACGCGGGTGTCGGTGGAGGTGCTGGAGGAGCGTATCCTGCCCATGGTGGGTGGCCTGTGCGGGGGTGTCCCTGAAGACCGGGAACAGGCTTTCGCCAATCATATTCAGTGCATCCTCCGCGGAGACGGTATGGATGGACCGGGGATTGGTGCCCGTCACCGGATCTGTCCCTACCCATTCTTCGTCTATGGCGCAAGGCCTGGGGAAAAGCGCTTTCCTCTCACAATAGATTTCGGATCGGTTCAGCCAGTGGATGAAATGCATGTCTGGAATTACAATGCCCCCAATGATTTTCGTGTGCTGGGCTATAGCGGCGGAGCGGCGATTGGATTGCGCGATGTGACGATTGAGTACTCGGAGGACGGGGAGCAGTGGCAGGAACTCGAGAGCGAAGGTCATCCGTTCCGCCTAGCCCAGGCGACCGGAGAGCAGTGGATGCCCGCCACCAACCTGGAGGACGGCAGCAATAGTCCTATCCGTTTCCACGGTGCGCACGCTCGGTATGTGCGCATAAGCCCGAGCGCTGAGGTCGGTGTTGGCAACTGGGGTGCCGAATGCTTCGGCCTCAGCCAGGTTCGCTTCACTGGAAGTCAGGAGGGGCAGTAGCAGATGAAAAACAACGGGACCAAGCCTCCGAATATTCTATTCATCATGTCTGATGATCACGCCGTGCAGGCTATATCGGCACTCAATCGAGACCGTGTTCAACTCAACCAGACACCCAATCTTGACCGGATTGCCGATGAGGGATGCGTTTTCAAAAATAGCTTCTGCTGCAACTCGATATGTACCCCCAGTCGGGCGTCAATTCTGACGGGTAAACACAGCCTGCAAAACGGCGTGCTCACATTGTCCGATTCCCTGGCGGACGATCAAGTTACATTTGCAGGTCTGCTCAAGGAGGCTGGATATACAACTGCACTTGTAGGGAAATGGCATCTAAACTGTGAGCCCAAGGCGGAGGACTTTGATTTCTGGGAGGTTCTGCCTGGGCAGGGCTGCTACTATAATCCTGACTACCTTGTTCCTGGTGGAACGGTTAGACGCGAGGGTTATGTTACTGATATTACGACAGATACAATGCTCAACTGGCTCGAAACGGGCCGGGATCAAGAGAAGCCATTTCTTGCCTGTCTTCAGTTTAAGGCTCCGCACCGGCCCTGGATGCCGCCTCCACGGCATTATCATCTTTACGATGGCCACACGTTTCCTGAGCCGGAGAACCTGCGCGACGACTACCGCAACCGCTGTGATGTCCTCAAGAGAAACAAGATGGAAATCGCTAAACACATGACGTGGAACACGGATCTAAAGGTACACGATGCCGGGCCCAATCAGTCCCGCCTGGAATCTTTCCCGGAAACCTATGGAGAGTATGAGTGGGGACGGATGACGCCAGAACAGTTGAAGGCATGGAATGATGCGTATGACGCTCGGGGAGCATTTGTCCGCAGTCATGAGATGTCCGACGAGGAATTTGAATCGTGGAGCTACCAGGCATATGTGACCGACTATCTGCGGGTAATTGCAGCCGTAGACGACAATGTTGGGCGAGCGCTTCAGTATCTCAAGGACAGTGACCTCGAGGATAACACGATTGTCATCTACTGCGCCGATCAGGGCTTCTATCTTGGCGAGCACCGTTGGTTTGACAAACGCTGGATGTTCGAAGAGTCCATGCAGATGCCCTTGATGATCCGCTGGCCGGGAAAGATCAAGGCAGGTGCCACTTATGAGCAGCTTGTACAGAACATCGACTATGCACCGACACTTCTCGAGGCTTGTGGCGTCGACGTTCCTGAGAGTATGCATGGAACGTCGCTGTTGCGGGTGATTGAGGACGGCAGCAGCATCCATGAGGATCTATACTATCACTATTACCTACATGGCGGGCATGGCGTACCTGCTCATGATGGCGTACGTTCTATGCGCTATAAGCTCCTGCATTATTACACGCAGGGCGAATTCAATCTCTTCGACCTGGAAGAAGACCCTATGGAGATGAGCAGTCTGCATGATGATCCAGCCTATGCGGATATCTTGGCGGATATGATGCAGCGTTATGAGCGGGCCCGAAAGCAGTACGATATTCCGAAGGAGTACGGGCCGGAGGGAACGTTTGCCCCCATGTAAGCAGCCGTGAAGGTGCTTTGAAACCACAACGTCGCAGGGATACACAGCGCTCAGTATGATGCATCGTCGCCGTGAAATGATGTTACTTCGCTGTTCTGAAGGCGCGCCCTGTCTGTAATGATGGTTCATCAACAAGGAAAGGATGACCAATGAAGCGACGCACATTCATCAAGACAGCCGGACTTGGGGCGGCGGCCTATGCGGCACTGCCCTCGATTGAGTGGGCGTGGGGGGATATACCCTCCCGCACCGGCTCCGTTATCGAGGGACGCAAGCTTAACGTGGCCTGCATCGGAATAGGCGGCAAAGGACGGTCGGATGTCGCCGCCATGGCTGGCGAGAACATCGTGGCCCTCTGTGATGTCGATTTCGCAAAGGGAAGAGACAATTTTAAGAAGTTCCCCCAAGCCAAGCGCTACAAAGACTTCCGGCGCATGTTGATGGAGATGGACGACCAGATTGATGCCGTCACCGTCAGCACGCCCGACCACATGCATTTTCCGGCGGCCATGATGGCTATCAAAATGGGGAAACACGTTTTTGTTCAGAAACCTCTGGCCCATACGATTGAAGAGGCCCGGGCGCTCACAGAGGCGGCACGCAAGCACCAGGTGGCGACGCACATGGGCATCCAGGGCCACGCTGGAAACGGCATCCGTCGCATGCGCGAGTGGTATGCCGCCCGCGCAATTGGCGAGATCAACGAGGTGCATATCTGGACCAACCGCCCTATTTGGCCGCAAGGCGACCGCCCGTTGCCGCCGGCGCAGGGTGTACCGGATCAGCTGGACTGGAACCTCTGGCAGGGCGTTGCCGCGGAACATGCCTACAACCGGGCCTATTTGCCTTTTAGCTGGCGTGGCTGGTGGGAGTACGGCTGCGGGGCGTTGGGTGATATTGGCTGTCATGCCATGGATTGTGCCTATGATGTTCTGAAGCTGGGCAGCCCGACTGGTGTTGAAGCGACCTGTGGTCCGCAGAGCGAATGGAGCGCACCCGCATGGTCTGTTGTGACCTACCAATTCCCCGCCAACGCGGACAGAGGGCCAATCAAATTGGTATGGTACGATGGCAACAAGACGCCTAAACGGCCGGCAGTGCTCGAAGAAGGTCGCAATCTCCCCGGCGGCATTGGAGGGCAGCTCTGGCATGGCTCGGAAGGCACCATTATGGTGAGTGATGTCTACTGTAAGTCTGCCCGCATTATTCCCCAGGCCCAGTGGATCGATTTCGCAAAGAATCGCATGCCGGAGAAGACGGAGAAACCATCGATTGGACACATGAAGGAGTGGATTGAGGCCTGCAAAGGAGGGGTTCCCGCCGGCGCGAACTTCGACTATGCGGGGCCATTGACCGAGATGGTTCTGCTGGGGAACCTGGCCGTGCGCACAGGCAAGCGTATTGAGTGGGATACGAAGAATCTGCGTTGTACGAATGTCCTCGAAGCCAACACCTTCGTTCGCAAAACGTATCGGAAATATTAGGGAATTGAAAATTGAAGATTGAAGATTGAAGATTGACAGTTGCTGACAGACGATTCCGGATCCAGGACGAAGCTGTCCAGTTCTCAAGCAGGTTTGCAGAGGTTGGGTCATCCCGAGCTTGCCGAGGGATCTCTGCCCACAGTTGCGCTGAGATTCCTCGGCAAGCTCGGAATGACAGACTCTCTAGCGGATGTTAGTTGATGTGATGAAGGAGTTACGATGATAAAGACTACAGGATATGTTGGCGCGCTCTTGTTGCTCATGAGCGCTTGTGCTTTTGCTGATGCCACGTTTGTCGGCATCGACAAGCTTGATGACGTGTTCGATAACTACAGTCGTGAGGGCGATGCCGGCTGGACGCTTCCTGGCGAGAAACTGGCGACGTCGGCTGGTGAGGTGAACGGTGGCGATAGCGCATCACAGTTGTCCGAGCTGAGGTTGTTGACGGCCGCCGACCTTGAGAAGGTCAAAGCTGAGTCAGAGAAGAAGTCTGCGGCGAAGAAACCGGTTGCGAGTCGACCGGCTGAATCTGGCTGGAAGCCGCTTTTTGCCGCTGATCTGTCCAACGCCGATTTTTCGGCTGGAATTTGGACGGTCTCGAATGGCGAACTGACCGCCAGCCAGGACAAGCTGATTATGACGAAGGCATCATACGAGAATTTCGTTTTGGACCTGGAGTTCAAGAACGGACCGGCTGCCAATAGCGGTGTGTTTGTCTACCTGACCGATCCGAAGGGGTGGGTCAAGAACTCAGTCGAAATTCAGATTACCGACGACTATGCAGCGAAATGGAGCAAGGCCAATCCGACTTGGCGCTGTGGGGCCATCTTTGGCCGCTTGGCGGCAAGTGAGCGTGTCGTCAAACCTGCTGGCGAGTGGAACCGTTACACGATTATTTGCAAGGGACCGAGTATTGACGTGATCCTCAATGGCGAGCACGTGAACTCCATGGATATGCGCAAGTGGGATTCCGCCACGCACAACCCGGATGGCTCGCAGAAGCCCGGATGGCTCAGCAAGCCGCTCAACACGCATCCCACCAAGGGGCGCATCGGCCTGCAAGGCAAACATGGTGGAGCCCCCATCTGGTTCCGTAACCTGCGCATTAAGCCGCTGGACTAGAACACGCTTTCTGAACACAGAGAAGAAGGGACCCCCTGGTATGGCAAGCGTTGAAATTGCGACATGGAAAAGTCTCGGGCTGAGCGTGTTCTTCCTCTCGGCCTGTTGGGCCGACCGTGTGGCGCCTGAAGATAGGCCCGGTTACGATCCCACCAAGGATGTAGGCCTCGCTGCGCCCGCATCTGCGGACCACCTTTTTGATGGCACACGGAGGTCCATTGATGACAACTGGCAGATGTGGCCCAAGGAGGAGATGCCGATCACCTGGACGCTGGTGGATGAGATCAGCGGGGACGGCAAGGTTCTGAAGACCGATGGCGCCGAGCGCTGGGGTACGCATGACCTGGTAAGCAAAAAGAAGTACACGGACTTTGAAGGCCATGTGGAGTTTATGCTGCTGGGCGCGCGAGGTGATGGCACCGTGGAGGGCTATGCCAACAGCGGGGTGTACCTGCAGAACCGCTATGAGATCCAGATCGAAAGCCCGAAGAAGGACGCAGATGTGAAGGACCCCTATAGCTGGAAGATCGGTAATCATGGCATTGGCGCCTTTTGCAGCGAACGGGTTCCCGACCAGAATGCCTGGCGGCCCAATGGCGAGTGGCATGCCTTCCACTTCATCTTCAGGGCGGCCAAATGGGATGGCGACGGTCTGGTGGAACCCGCGCGTGCGACGGTCTGGTGGAATGGGCTGAAGGTGCACGACCATGTGCCCGTGAAGCGAGCCAATGGTGGGGTGAAGATTGGACCCAGCGCCGAAGGTCTGAAACTTCAGGAGCACGGTCAGGAAGTCCACTTTCGGAACGTATGGCTCCTTGATCGTGCCACCGTGGCAGACGATTGAGTCTAGACGGTGATTGAGAGTCGTGGAATGGCCAGACGCTGGCGTGGGGTTTCCCCTTTGAAGGATTCCTGTCGCCGGGTTGGAATGTCGTCACGGGCCACTTTTGGTTTGGAGGGCAGAAAGAGGGCCGTGCCCGCACAAACGGTGTGCTTCCCGAATTTGTGGTTTACGCTGTCAACAGCCTGGGTGATGCGGCGAAGCCCTTCGATGGAGAGCCGATCTTCAAAGAGCTCATATTGTTCCGATAGGTCGCTTTCCAAGCCGCCAAGCACGACCATGGTGGAGCGGTAGCGTGATCCCGGGCGGAAGGTCTTCTCAAAGAGATGCTGTATGAGCGGTATGATCTCCACCGTTGATGAAGAGGGGCGGTTCAGACGTGCCTCAAGTCCATCGTGCCGGAAATCATGATGCCTCAGAACAACCCCAATGGATTTTGGGCGTAGGCGATAGCGGCGTGCCTTCATGAACGCCGATTCTACATTACGGATGAGTTTGGCATAGACCAAGTCATGATCCTCTGAAGGTGGCGTGAATGTCTTTGACTTCAGAATGGTCGCGTAGGCGGATTTCTCTTCGGGGGTAACGGGCCATACGCTATGGCCACGCAGCTCATTCCAGAGTTCCAAGCCCGGCTTGTGCAGCATGCGCCGGGCCCAGTGTTCAGGTTTGCATACGAAGTCGTAGGCGCTCTTCATGCCATACTTCTGCAGTAGGCTGACGGTGTTGGGACCGAACCCCCAAACGGTTTCAAGGGAGGTGCGCTGCAGCAGGTGGTGAATGTACTTTCCGGGAACGGCTGTGATGCCATTAGGCTTTCTGAATTTGGAGCAGATCTTGGCCAACGCTTTAGAGGGACTCAGTCCGATAGACACCGTGATGCCAAGCTCCCGGACAACGGTGTCCTGAATCCTGCGGGCGATGTCCTCATAAGAAGCATGGTAAGTGCGGCGCAGTCCGGTAATATCCGCAAATGCCTCATCCACTGAGTACTCCTCTACAATCGGGGTAAAGGTTCTAAGAATATTGAACATGCGTTTGGAGTAGAGGCTGTAGGTTTCGTAGTCATTGGGAAGTATGACAAGTTCCGGGCACAAACGCTTGGCTTTGAAAAGCGGGACCCCACGCTTTATGCCGCGCGCTTTGGCCTCGTAGTTTGCGCAGGCGATAATCCCGCGCTCTTTTCCTGTGACAACCGGTCTTCCCTGTAATGCAGGAACGAGCGCTTGCTCAACCGATGCAAAGAAGGCATCAGCGTCCATATGAATGATGGCGCGTGGATAGTCGCTGAGCGAGATGGGGGGAGGGCTGTTCATGCAGAATACCGTACAGGAACTATAGTTCAGTTTCGAGAAAATTCGAGCGCATCCGGGCATTTGAGTCCAGCGAGCGCGCTTAGCGGTTCATCACGAAAGTGTCTCATTGGTCACGAGAGCGCGTGTGCTCTGATTTTCACTGTGCCGCACGTCGTCTCCCTGCTATGGTCGCGAGCGGATCGAGAATCGGCCACCAATGGAGTGGGGGAGGAGCGACACCATGACCAAGCTAAACGAATGCACGATCTATCAGATCTACCCCATGAGTTTCCAGGACAGCACCGGGACAGGAATGGGTGACCTGAATGGAATTCGCCAACGCCTGGACTACCTCTCAACGCTGGGGGTGAACATGCTTTGGCTCACTCCCATCTATCGCTCCCCTAAACGGGACAATGGTTACGATGTGGCGGACTATCGCACCATTGACCCCGATTTCGGTTCGCTGAGCGAGATGGAGGCGCTGATTGCCGAAGCTTCAGAGCGCGGTATCGGTATCATGATGGACATCGTGGCCAATCATACCTCTACCGAGCACGAGTGGTTCCAGCGAGCGCTGGCGGGGGATTCCCACTATCAGGCTTTCTACGTATTTCGTGACCAGGCCTTTGTTGATGCGCATCCGGTTGGCTCTGTTTTCGGAGGCAATGCGTGGGAATACGTGCCGGAGCTTGACCGCTATTACCTGCATAATTTTGATCCCAGCCAGGCGGATCTCGATTGGGAGAACCCGGCGGTGCGCAGTGCTATGGCGGATGTTCTCAACTTTTGGATTGGCAAGGGCATTCAGGGATTTCGTTTCGATGTGATTGATATGGTGAGCAAAGATTGGCAGGCCATGCGAATGAGCAATGGTCCTCGCCTACACGACTATATTCGCGAGCTCAATCGAGCCAGTTTTGGCGGTCAGGAGATTGTCACGGTGGGGGAAACCTGGGGCGCGGATCTGGACCATATGCGTCACTACTCCAATCCTGTCGGGGATGAGTTCAGCATGGTGTTCAACTTTGAGCATTTGGGACTTGGTTGTGACAAGTGGCAGGCGCGCTTCGGTCCGCAGACGTTTAAGCAGGTTGTCTCTCGTCTGCAGCCGGGATTGCATGGGCAGGGCTGGAACAGTCTGTTCCTCGGAAACCATGACTTGCCCCGCGTTGTTTCCTATGCGGGCAACGATGATCCTCAATGGCGGGACGTCAGTGCCAAGCAGTGGGCTATCCTTCTGCATATGCTGCAAGGAACCCCCTTTATCTACCAGGGCGAAGAACTTGGCATGACCAACCGCCATTGGCAACGGGATGAGCTGCGGGACGTCGAAGCCATAAACTACTGTGACAGCCACGCTGAGCTCGGTGGGGCAGAACTGAGCGACCGGATAGACCGCATCGCTCGTGATAATGCTAGAACCCCGATGCAGTGGGATGCCTCCGAATACGCCGGCTTCAGTGATGCCCCGCCTTGGATTCCGGTTAATGAAAACTATCGACAGATCAATGCTGAGTTGCAGGTTTCTGATCCTTCTTCAGTATTTCACTGCTATCGCCAGCTGATTGCGCTGCGCAAGCAGCTGGCTGTCATCGGGCACGGTGATTTTTCGCTATTGGATGCGGGCGATCCCGAGCGTTGTTGCTACGTGCGCGTGTACCGTGATCCTGAGACGGGGGTGCAGCAACGGTTGCTGGTCTTGGCTAACCTTAGCGAGTGCCACCAGGAGATGCCTCACTTCTCGTCAGCGCTTGAGGGGAAAGCGCCGCTCATCAGTAATTACCAGGATGCGCAGGGTGGGGGTGGTCCCAGTTCCTTGTTTCGGCCTTATGAAACCGCAGCCTGGCTGCTGCAAGACCCCTAGCCTGCATTTTGCGGAGTTCGTGAGATGTCTGGGGTAGCGGGGTGAGTTACATGCAACACTTGACGGTACAACAACGAAAGCGGGTGGGGGCGCATTACACTCCGCTCGCGCTGGCTGCTTTCGTGGCTCGCAAAATGTGTGAGGTGGCGGAAATCAGACCAGAGGCGGCCCCTCTACGTGTGCTTGATCCTGCTGTGGGTGATGGTGCTCTGTTGTGCGCGCTACTCAAGGAGATCCGGTCGAGGAGACCTACCCGCGTCGAGACAGCAGCCTTCGACACGGATCTGACAGCGCTCAGGCAGGCCGAAGTGCGGGTCGCGTCGACATCGCATCCTGAAGTTTCCGCAAACTGGTATGAAGAGAACTTTCTTGATTATGCCCTCGCCGCTAGCGGTGGTGGTGACGGCGCCCCCAGGTTCAGTGGCGATGTGTTGGGGCGAGGGTTTGACATGGTCATTGCCAATCCTCCGTACGTACGTACCCATGTGCTAGGGCGCGAGCTCGCTAGCGCTTTGGCCAAGCAGTTTGGCTTGGAGGGGCGTATTGACCTGTATCATGCGTTCCTTCTCGGCATTTCCGCGGTCCTGAGTCCTGGGGGCATTGGTGGCGTGATTGTGTCCAACCGCTTTATGACGACACAGGCTGGTGGGACCATCAGAGCGCAACTTCTGGAGCAATTCGACCTGCTGCACATCTGGGACCTCGGAGACACAAAACTCTTCGAGGCCGCTGTCCTGCCGGCGGTACTCTTGCTTCGGAAGAAGGACAACTCGCATGTGCGAAAGGGTGGAACGAGATTCACATCCGTCTATTCATGCCAAGCGTCAGGGAAGCACGTAGCTCGAGCGGAGGAAATCATTGATGTCGTTGAGGAATGTGGGCGCTTTACGCTGCCAAACGCCAGTACATACAGAGTCAGACAGGGAAAGCTCGATGCCGGTCAGGCGCCCAGAGATGTCTGGCGACTCTCGACCCCAGAGCATGATGCCTGGCTGCGTTGCGTAGACAAGCATACTGGCCTTCGATTTGCCGATGTGGGGAAGATCCGCGTTGGGGTAAAGACTACAGCTGACAGGGTGTTCATAAGGTCAGACTGGCATGAGCTTCCCAAAAGCGATCAGCCAGAGCTCTTAAGACCGTTGATCACGCATCACAACGCAAGGCGTTTTAGAGCCAGAAGCACCGAGCAACCGAAACAGATACTCTATACACATGGTGTGGAAGATGGTTGCAGGGCGGCCGTGGACCTTTCTGAGTATCCGCGAGCTCAGAGATATCTCGAAACGCATCGAGATCAACTTGAAGCAAGGACGTACGTGAAGCGTGCAGGGAGGGAGTGGTTTGAGATTTGGGTGCCGCAAGATCCATTGGCATGGAATCGGCCCAAGCTTGTTTTCCGAGATATCAGCAAGGAACCCACCTTTTGGATGGATCTGTCGGGGGCGGTCGTGAACGGGGACTGTTATTGGATGACAGCGTCCAACCCTGAGGATGAGAGATTGCTTTGGACTGCAATGGGCGTGGCAAATTCGCGTTTCATTGAGGCATACTACGATGCACGCTTCAACAACAAGCTCTACGCTGGGCGTCGTCGGTTCATGACGCAGTATGTAGAAGCGTTTCCTCTACCACCACGAGATAGCAGGCAAGCGAAGCAGATCGAGGAATGTAGTCGTGCGATATTTGACAGCATGCGCTTAGCGGATTGTGCTGGGCTACAGTCGGAGCTGAATGAAGTCGTTGCCAGCGCCTTCGGACTAGATGTCGAGGAACTCACTCCGTCGCAAGCGGGGGAGCCCTTTAGGCCCGGGCAGCTCAAGAAGGGCGGCAAGCCAAGTTGCTCGTGAGGACTGAAGAAACTCGCACCGAGGATCTCATGTGGTAGTCTCTGTTGATCGTGACTGAGTGGGACGTTCCACTCCGTTGCTCTGTATTTGGAAGTACTGTAGGAATCGCAAAATGCTCAAGAATCTGTATGTCGCCACCAACGCTCCCAGGAGTGGAAAGTCTCTGATCTCGCTGGGAATCATGGAGATGCTCTCACGCCGTGTGGAACGCCTTGGCTTCTTTCGTCCAATCATCCGTCAAACTCAGACGCCGGACAATGATATTGAACTGATGCGGCAACGCTATCAGCTACAGGTTCCCTACGAGTCGCTCTATGGCATGAGCCTGGATGAAGCGCGCACACTGGCCAGCCAGGGCAAATTCGACGACGTCCTGGCCAGAATTTTCGCCCGGTACAAAGAACTGGAACGGCATTGTGATTTTATTCTGTGCGAGGGGAGTGACCTCACGGGGTTGGCGACCTCGCTGGAATTCGATTTCAATGCCCAAATCGCCAACCAAATTGATGCACCTGTCGTCGTTGTAGCCAATGGCTTTGAGAAAACGCGCAACGAGACGCTGACAATCGCGCGTTTGCTTAAGGAGTCGTTTGAAGAGGAGGGGTGTCACCTGCTGGCGATCATGCTGAACCGTGTGCCCAAAGCTATCATCGCAGACGTTAAGGACGATATACGCCAGCAATGGTCCCACAGCACCTTGGTCTATGCATTGCCTGAGAAGAAGGCCCTCGGCAGACCCACGATCAGCCGCGTTGCGGAGGCGTTGGATGCAGAGCGGCTTTGCGGAACCCACGGCAACTTGAACCGACTGGTCCGCGCCAACAAGGTGGCGGCCACGGATCTGTCGAACTTCCTCTGTCGAATCAAAGATGGAGACCTCATCATCACACCTGGTGATCGTGCCGACTTGATCGTCGGCAGTCTGGCGGCTTTTCAATCCACCACCCTGCCCAAGGTTGCCGGCCTGATCCTGACCGGGAGCCTTGAGCCGACGCCTGTCGTCAGGCGCTTGATTGAAGGCTTTGAAGATGCCCTGCCCATTTACAGCGTTGAAACCGGCACCTATGAAACCGCTACACGCGTAGGTGAGGTGGCCGATACCATAGCCCCTGATAACGGCCCCAAGATGGCCACGGCCCTGGGGCACTTCGAGGAGCACGTGGACCTTCAGAAGCTGGCGAGTCTGTTCGAGATTGCCCGCTCAGAGCGTGTTACCCCCGTGATGTTCCAATACAACCTGATCGAACGGGCGCATGCCGAGAAGAAGCGGGTGGTTCTCCCCGAGGGCAAGGATGAACGCATTCTAAGAGCTACGGAGATCCTGTTGCGGCGAAATGTCGTGGACATTACGCTGTTGGGGCAGGAGACTGGGATTAGACTGCAGGCCGAAGAGATCGGCGTTGACCTGGCAGGCGTCGAGATCGTTGACCCGATTGCCTCTCCCTGGTTGGACAACTATGCCTGGACCTACTATGAGCTACGGGGGCACAAGGGTATTACCCTGGAACAAGCCCGTGACAACATGCTCAGTGTCAGCTATTTCGGTACCATGATGGTGTATAAGGGCGCCGCTGACGCCATGGTTTCGGGAGCGATTCATACGACCGGAAACACGATTCGGCCTGCCCTGGAGTTTATCAAGGTGCAGCCCAATCGGCGCGTTGCCTCCAGCGTTTTCTTCATGTGCATGCCCGATCAGGTGCAGGTTTTTGGTGATTGTGCCATCAACCCCGATCCCAACTACGAGGAACTGGCCGATATCGCCATTGCCTCGGCCGATACCGCACAGAGCTTTGGCGTCGAGCCCCGAATTGCCATGCTGTCCTACTCCAGCGGAGCCTCCGGTCAGGGAGAGGATGTCGACAAGGTGCGGGCAGCTACCGAGCTGGTGCAGCATCTGCGTCCGGATCTGATGGTCGAAGGTCCCATCCAGTTCGATGCGGCGGTGGACCCGGGCGTGGGCAGGCTGAAGCTGCCGGATAGTGATGTTGCCGGTCGTGCTACGGTCTTTGTTTTTCCGGACCTCAATACCGGCAACAACACCTACAAGGCCGTACAGCGCTCTGCGAATGTGATCGCCATGGGCCCGGTACTACAAGGCCTGCGCAAACCGGTCAACGATCTGAGCCGAGGATGCACCGTCGCCGATATTGTCAACACCGTTGCCATTACCGCCATTCAAGCTCAAACCCGGGAAGCCACTCCATGAATATCCTCGTCATCAACTCCGGCAGCTCTTCCATTAAGTATGAGTACTTCGACCTTGAACGGCGCCAAGCCCTGGCCTCGGGCGTATTGGAACGGATCGGCGAAGACCAGGCCTGCCTCAAGCACCGTCATCAGGATGCCCAAGGCCAAGCTCAGGAAGCGAGTTCAGAGCGCCCCATTCCCGATCATCGTGCTGGACTCGAGTGGATCGGTCACGTGCTTGAGGAGTCGGGGCTCAAAGCCGGCGATAACGACTTGGACGGCATCGGCCATCGCGTGGTCCATGGTGGTGAGGTCTTCACGGAGCCGACGCTCATAGACGACGAGGTGATCGCCGCCATCCGGGATCAGAGCCCCCTGGCCCCCCTTCACAACCCTGCCAATCTGACGGGGATCGAGGAAGCATGCCGCTTTGCGCCCAACGTCCCGCAGGTCGCCGTTTTTGACACGGCATTTCATCAGACCCTTCCGCCGGTCGCCTACCAGTATGCCATTCCGCGCGACCTCTATGAGAAGCACCATGTTCGGCGATACGGTTTTCACGGCACCAGCCACCGGTATGTCACAAAGCAGGCGGCCGATTACCTGGGGCAACCTTTGGATCAGACTAATCTGATCGTATTTCATCTTGGCAATGGTGCCAGTGTCGCGGCCATTCGGGGTGGCCAGAGCGTAGACACCTCCATGGGGATGACCCCCCTGGAAGGCTTGATCATGGGTACGCGCTGCGGCGACATTGATCCCGCCATTATTTTCTATCTCGGCCGCGTCACAGGCCTGTCTCCTGACGAGATCGAGGCGAGGCTGAACAAAGAGAGCGGGCTTAGAGGAATCTGCGGAGCTGGCGACATGCGCGAGGTCATCAGTCGGAAAGAGGCAGGCGACGAGCAGGCCGCTCTGGCGCACGACATGGTGGCTTACCGTATCAAGAAGTACCTGGGAGCCTACTATGCCGTTCTCGGGCGTGTTGACGCAGTCGTCTTCACCGCTGGCATTGGCGAGAATGTCCACTGCATCAGAGCCAAAGTTTGCGAGGGGCTCGAGAACCTTGGGATTGAGTTCGATCCAGATAAGAACACCCGTCGCACGGATGGCATTCTGGAGATTAGCAGGAACAG
>JABGOW010000194.1 GCA_018645275.1 Verrucomicrobiota bacterium | reverse complement strand
ATCGCACCTCCGGTGAGCTGAGCTGGACCGAAGTCCCCAACTTCACGGTACCGCCTGCCGGCGTTTCCAAACCGGTTCGCCTGGGCTTCAATGAGTCTTGGGTATTCGAGGCCAATATGATCGACTGCCGCGCTTCCTCCGGGTATGAGCGCTACTTCTTCTGCCAGGATGCTTTCCTGGTGGATGTGTTCACGGGGCCGACCGAGATCTACCTGCGCCTTGCAAATGGCACCATTGATTTCATGACGGCTTCCACGGGGCAGGTAAGTGCTCCTGGTGGCGGCCCCGACCATATCGCGATCTGCTCTGGTGTCCGCGGTGGTCATCGTACTGGCACTCACCACCTCCGGATCGAGTATATCCTGGGTGAGGGTGTTAACTATGGCACCCTCAACTACGGCACGTGCCGCGTGTATTGGGATGGTGTGAAGAGTGGCGATTTCACCTTCCGGGTGAAGGGCTATCCGGCAATGACGACTTGGAGTGTTGCCAACATGGGCACCTGCAACTACCGTTACTACCAGGGGGATTTCGTATCCATGGACGATCAGTAACGATTGTGCCTGAATCCGTAATTTGAGCGAATGGCCCCCGGTATGCAGATAGCGGGGGCCATTTTCTTTTCTGCATTGTGAATATTCTCAACAAGAACATCCTGCTCGCAGTTGGCCTTGTCGCGCTCCTCTGGAGTGTGTTTTCCTGGCCGCTGCCGACGGTCTTGGACAGAGGCATCCCGTCTTCGTCGCAGAACATCGAACTGCACGAGCGGCGATCCCTGATTCCGGGAGATCAGCTGCAGCTCTACTACAGTTTCTGGCTTGTCCGTCAGATGGTCCATGGTGACATTCCCTGGTTCCAGAATGTCTATGAATTCAATGAGGGAGACGACGACGCCAGGCGAGAGTTGCGGCATTTCTATCTGCCAATCTCTGTTCCCTGTGCGCTTCTGTCCTTTCTGACGGGACCGGTGATTGCCTGGAATCTGACGGGGTTCGCAACACTCCTGCTGTCCTATGTCTTTGCCTTCTATGTCTATCGTTCTTTCACTGAAGACAGATGGACGGCGCACGCAGGAGCATTGGTTTCAATCGCCATTCCGTACCGATGGGTGAACTTCCTGGGAGGCAGTCCCGCCGGATTCGCCATGCTCTGGCCGGCCGCCATGGCGTGGGCTGTGGACCGGACGGTGAGGCGCCATTCGTGCTACGGATTCCTGGCGGGTCTTGCACTCCTGTTCTCTCGATTCACGGATATTCATGTCTTCTTCTTCACCGCATTGGCCACGCCCGTTCTCTTTCTCATCTGCGCCGTGAACGTCCACGGGCTTGGCTCAGATCTTCGCCGTATGGTTACGCGCACGATATGGGGAGTGGCCATGACTGCCTCTGTGGGTAGTCTTGCCCTGCTTTACAGCTTGATTAGAAGCCGAGCTGTTGCGGTCTCCAATCTGGGCGGTATCCGTGAACCTGCCGAGGTCGCTCTGCTCTCACCCCCAGTGTCGGCGCTTGTCCACTGGCGGGGTTCAGGCCTCGTGAGCCATGCTTACGTAGGCTATGTGATGCTCCTTCTCTTTGTGCTTCTGTTCGCGGGAGCCGTTCTGGTGCTTTTCCGCAAGCGGGAGCGTATCCAGGCGCGGCTTGCTCAGATTGTCGTCCCGATCCTATTCCTTGCGGTCCTGCTGCTGGCCATTGACCTGGCTCTGGGGATCAATGGCGTTGGCGGCGTGCGAAAGTGGCAATGGCTTTGTGGTCTTATCCCGCCCTATGGTCAGGTTCGCCAGCCGACGAAAGTTCTCTGCCTCTTCCCGCTGTTGGGAGGGGTTGCGATCATTGCGCTCCAACGCCTGTTAGCGGCACTGAAATCCCCGCGGCGGTTTCAGCGCTGGATCGTCTTGGCCATTTCGTTTGCCGTGATCGTGGAGTGTTCGCTGCAGGTGCGTGCCACGATCACGCTGCTACCAGAAACGGAGCCCAGCTATGCGCGAGTCGTGGCAGATGCGCAGGCGCGCGGGGATAAGCCGCAAGCGGTCGCGGTTCCTCTGTGGCCCGGAGACTCCGCTTGGACGTCAATCGAACAGTACGCGACGACGCGGCATCCGATTCGACTTTTGAATGGCTATCAACCCGTGGTTCCCCACCGCTACTACGATGGCGTCTTCGCCCCGCTGAAGAGTCTGAACAAGGGGGAACTCACAGAAGCCCAGGACGTGATGCTTGGCAAGATGGGAGTGGACTACGTTATCGTGCGGGAAAATGCCTTTCCGGAGAAGGTCAGCCCGTTCTCGGTCTGGCATACGATTCGTGCATTCACCCGTTCGCCATTTCTGGAGCCACTGGCGACCGATCGCGGGGTTTGGGCTTTTCGACGTCTAGGTTCTGAGCCGCGTTCAGAGGTGACGGGCGAACCGCCGTCCGCTTCTTGGGTAGACGCGGACTGGTATGGTTTTAGCCGTGTGTACGCAGCGGATCGTTGTAGCTTGGAGGAGGGTACGGAAGACGGCACCGTGCAACTGGTGCGTGAGGGGGCCTTTCTTGAGACGCCTTCGACAAGTGCGGGCGCCTTCCCCTCGATGCGTTGGGTCTGGATGGTTCGAGGCGCAGGAGTTGTGGCATTGGTTTCCCAGGTCAATAGCCAAGCGGTTTCTGCAGTCTCCGTAGAATTGGGTGATGCTGCTGCGGATTGGTCGTGGATCGAGAGTTCGGCCGGGCTTTCCACGCGGGCCCAGGATCGGTTCTCCTGTCGGTTGGAGCTGAAGTCGGGGGCTGTTGACGTGAAGAGTGTTCTGCTTGCCGACGGGATGCTCATGGGTGACTACTGTGGCGATATTGGTGCGGTACCACTTTCGATTCCTGCGATTGCATTCTTTCACGCCGGACAGGGGTGCCCGGAGGATGGCAGTGTCCTGTTTCAGCCGGATGTTGATGTCGATGGCGCGATTTTCTATGGGCTCCGGCATCCGCTGGCTGCCGGGCGTTACGAACTGCTCCTGGACTGGGAAGGGGCTGTCGTAGAGGAGAGCGGTCACGGTACCCTTGAGTGTCTGGTGGGGGTAGATGCTGACCCAGTTGCCAATGTCCCTGTGGCCGGCGAGACCCCGACGCGACTTGAATTCGTGCTTCCGGAGGCCGACCTTATGTCGGTTCGCTTTACGTACAATCGCCGGGCCGCCATCCGTCTGAAGGGCATTCGCCTGGCGAGACGTCATCCGAAAAGGGTTGAGGCAGCAGAACACCTATCGAGCTACACACGTCGATGAAGAGTCTTCTGTGGGATAACAGGATCGGAGATCCTTCGACAAGCTCAGGATGACAGAAAACCTTAGAAAAGTGTCATCTTGAGCGAAGTGCTCGCATCCCGACGAACGTCGCGGACCGAAAGATCTCATTCGACAAGCAGGGCGACTCCCCTACCGCACAAGCAGCTTCAGGCGGGTCTTGCCGATGAGGTAGGCTGTTCCACACGTTCCCGCCAGACAGAAGAGGGCTTTGACGAGCGTTGTGACGTTAAGGAGTGACGTTGGACAGAGGGGTTTGAGTTCAAGGGTGAAGAGCCCGATGATGACCCACCAGAACCGGTGCAGTGCAAAGATCCCGAGCGAGTGCTGGGCGAGAAAGGCGACGGGCTTTGGTGTGGGGCGGGAGATGGTTGCGCGGAGCGCGTAGAGGAGTGCGACGGCGCCCAGGACCACCGATGGTCTGGAGTAAGCGCCTGTACCGCCCAGATGCTCGCGGATGAAGATGTCCTGCAAAACAAGCAGGACGAACCCCACAAACAGCACTGCCGCCACGATTCCGTAGCGGGTCTGACGACGAGGGCGTATGAGGTAGGCCAGCGGAACGTAGATGAGGAAGTTGTCCAGTCTGTAGTAGTCGAGCCCCTTTCCTGCCCAGTTGTAGTACTGGAAGGCACAAAGACAGAGAGCGGCAATGCCGGCGGCGATTCCAGTGGCATAGCGTGATTTGCGGATTGCCCCGTGGAAAGCGGCTGCCACCCCGCAGAGGATGGTCAGGTCAAAGAGGTAGTAGAAGACAGACCCGCCCGCGATGGGCAGGGGAGGGCCGCCCTGCATGATAACAATGTGCCAGCGTTCTGCGATGCGCGGCCAGGTAAAGGTGCCGCCCCCCACTGCCTCTAGAATGGCGTACGACCCATAGAAGAAGACAAACTGGCAGAGGGTCCAGACCGCGAACAGGAGCGCCAGTCGCCGCATTCTGGGGATTACATATCGCCAGTCCTGCGTATCGAGCTTGTCGTAGAGGAGCTGCAGCGAAACAAGGATGAAGGTGGGAACGGCGACGAGGGAGACTTGTTTGTAGAATACATTCAGGGCGAACGTCAGTTGATCCCAAGTGCTTTCAGATAGACAGTATCCGATTGCCAGCGGTTTGATGTGCCAGAAGAACACGAGCAGTATTGCAATCGCCTTGGCGGTGTCCAGTGCGCCATCTCTTGTCTGGTTCGTTGCCAAGGTCCTATCCTCCTGCTTGTTGTGGGCGTGCCGCGTCTGCCGGGGGTGATCGCGAGCGTATGCTCGGCCCCCGTCTACAGCCAGCCGCGACGGTCCAGCTCTTTCTCAATGAACTCGGCATGGATACGGTTGGCTTCGGGGCGCGGATGCATGCCGTGGATGTTGGCATTGGGGTAGTCCTCTTGCCGCAGTTCATAGGTGTCAAAGTGCTCCAGATTGAGATCCGCCAGTATGGCGGAAATCTCCTTGGTCAGGGGGCCGTAAACGAGGATCCTGAACCCGTGTTCCTGACCAAGCTGTTTCAGCTCAGCCAGGCTCCTCTTAACGCCTTTCCAACCGCTGTGTTCCAGAATCACGGGGTCGACGAAGGCCTTGTCGACCTCTCCAGCCTTCATGACGATAGGCGCGGTCTCGCGTTTGAACTGTGCCCTATCAAACAGCAGCAGCCAGACATAGGAGATCTCCTTGCTGTCATAGGTTCTTGGCTTGCTTGCGAAGAAGGGCGCGTCGGGGTCATTTCTGCACCAATTGATCACAACGATGTCGGGGTTGTAGGCTAGCCCCTTGTGGCGTAGCATTTCCACTTCCTGGAACGTGTTGTAGCCTGGTACGGCAAGATTCAGCACCTCGTATGTCTTCCCGCTTCGTTTTCCGAGGCTCTTCTCCAACAGCGCCATATAGAGCTCGTGCTGGTGTACAGACCACCCCCACATTCCAGAGTCGCCGAGTCCGATAATGCGCACCGTGGATGGCGGCTTCTCGATTGTGTAGTCGCGATCTGCACGGATTCCCGCCCGATTGGTTCTGAGCTCCCGGTTGCCGAACTTCATGTTCTGGTTTGATCGGAGTTCGTAGACGAGCTTCTTGTTTGCGCTCACGCAGGTGACGGCGGCGAGGGGGTGGGCAGCACTCACAGCAACATTTGCAGAGCCCTCTTCAAGGTCGGCGAGATCCTGCATGGATCCTGAGCTTTCGCCCTGCTTGAGCGAAATCCGGAGGCCAACCTCTGCGACGAGCAGGGAGATGGAGACACTGATGCTCAAGAGGATAAGGCGGCCTGCCAGTGTTCCCCACTCCTTGGGGGATCGTCTGAAGCCCCGCCAGCAGAGGTGGCTGGCCAGAAGTGCCAGCGGTATGCAGAGCAGCCGTCCCTTCGGATTGCCGGCCGATATTGGAATCCCAAACAGGGTCCATTCGAATCGACCGCCACGATAAGCAATGGCGATGACGATCGCCAAACAGATGGCTGCCAGGATCAGGAATAAGACGGCAATTCCCTTTCTGACGTTTCTTCCTGAGGTTCCATTCATCCCACTATTCTCCACTAGTCGCCCTGTTCTGCATCCTCTACTGGCTGTCATTTCAACACGGGCAGGGAAACAGAAATGCGGTTTCCCCGCAAGTTCATATGTCCAACTGGGAAGTGCTCGCAAATGAAGATTATTGCACCACGGAGTTGGGTGCTGTACATTTCGCTCCAAGTGCTATGAGTGATTATCAACAGAGTCGTGTTTCTTCAGTGGTCTGGCCATGGCAGCGTTCCGTACTGGTCACTGCCGCGAATGGTCGGAGTACCCGACGTGAGGCCTTGATCCAGGTCGCAATCATGTGGGCGATCGCTTTGGCCATTTTCGCCTTCATTCCGCACATGGCGTACGTTGTCTTTGGCCTGAGTCTGTTTATCTTCGTGACCGGTTTCTGGTTTCCATCTCTGTTTCGCATGATCCGGACGGGGTTCCAACGATTTGGCGTTTTTGTTGGCATGCTGTTGACGTGGTTATTGCTGGTGCCTTTCTTCTATTTGGCCTTCTTTCCTGCCCGGATTGTGCTTCTCTTGAAACGGAAAGACCCCATGAACAGAGCATTTCCCTCCCCGAAGAAGAGCATGTGGATCCCGCACAAATGCCGTGAGACACTCGATCGGTATGAGAGGCAGTTCTGATGAACATTCTGGGTATCAGCGCATTTTACCATGATTCTGCGGCTGCGCTTGTGCAGGACGGAAAGATCGTGGCGGCGGCCCAGGAAGAGCGCTTCAGTCGCAAGAAGCAGGATTCCCGCTTTCCCGTCAATGCCGTGAAATACTGCCTGGCCGAAGGCGGAGTAGACGGCGATGCTCTGGATGCTGTGGCATTCTATGACAAGCCGTTGACCAAGTTCGGCCGGATCGCGGAGACGTACTTCTCAGTGGCCCCGAAGGGGTTGCGCTCTTTCGTGATGGCGATGCCACTCTGGATGCGGCAGAAGCTGTGGATCCCGCTTCAGATCGAGGCGTCTTTGGCTGACTGCGGCGTCAAAATGCCGCCGAAGAGCTATTTCACCGAGCATCATGAGTCACACGCAGCCAGTGCATTCTTCCCGTCCCCCTTTCAGAGCGCTGCCGTGCTTACGGTGGACGGGGTGGGGGAATGGGCAACAAGCTCGATCGCCCACGGTGACGGCAACAGTCTCAAGCTGTTGGAAGAGCTTCATTTCCCCCATTCGCTTGGGCTTCTCTATTCGGCGATGACCTACTTCACCGGGTTCCGCGTGAACTCGGGCGAATATAAGCTGATGGGGCTTGCCCCCTATGGCGAGCCGATCTATGCCGACAAGATCCGCGACACTCTGATTGATCTGCGAGAGGATGGCTCCTTCAGCCTCAATATGGCGTATTTCGGCTATCTGGATGGCCTGACCATGACAAACCGCAAGTTCGATGCTCTCTTTGGGGGGCCTCCCCGGAAGCCGGAGTCTGACATTACGCAGCGCGAAATGGACCTGGCGCGTTCTGTCCAGGTTGTGACAGAGGAGATTGTGCTGCGCATGGCGAGACATGCACACGCGCTCACCGGCGAGCGCTTTCTCTGCCTGGCGGGCGGGGTTGCCTTGAATTGCGTCGCCAATGGCCGCCTTTTGCGCGAAGGCCCCTTCGACGATATATGGGTGCAGCCGGCTGCCGGCGATGCCGGAGGCGCGTTGGGTGCTGCCCTCGCGGTATGGCACACGGTCCAAGGGGAGTCCCGTGAGGCCGACAATACGCATGACCAGATGAGTGGGTCCTATCTGGGGCCGGGGTTCGATGATGATGAGGTCGCTGCGTTCATTGAGGATCGCGGATACAAGGCACAGCGTCTTTCGGACGATGAGTGGGCCCCACGCATTGCACAGCTGATTGACGATGAGAATGTGGTTGGGCTTCTGAACGGCCGGATGGAGTTTGGACCGCGCGCACTGGGTGGCCGGTCAATTCTGGGTGATGCGCGATCCCCAAAAATGCAGTCTGTGATGAATCTCAAGATCAAATACCGCGAGTCGTTCAGGCCATTTGCTCCTTCGTGCCTAGAGGAACGGGTGTCGGATTTCTTCGAGTTAGATCGCCCTTCTCCCTACATGGTGCTTGTGGCTCCCGTGAAGGCAGAGCGCTGCACCGCAGCGTCTGCCGCAGGGAAGATGCCGATGCGCGAGCGTATCAATGCCGTTCGTTCGGATGTTCCGGCCATTACGCATGTGGACAATTCCGCGCGTATTCAGACTGTATCCCGGGAGACGAACCCTCGCTACTATGACATTATCAAAGCGTTCGAGGAACGCACGGGCTACGGCATTGTCATCAATACGTCGTTCAATGTTCGGGGCGAACCCATCGTTTGCACCCCCGAAGACGCATACCGTTGCTTTATGCGGACTGAGATGGATTGTCTTGTCGTAGGATCATTCCTCTTCCTCAAGGGAGAGCAGCCGCCGTGGCACGAGAAGCATGATTGGCGTGATGACTACGCATTGGATTGATACCGAAGTAGAAGGAGCATGAGCATGCGCTTTTTAAGACACTTGGGACGCTTACTGAAAGAGGTTGGGGGCTTTGCCTGGCACAACAAAGCCTGGTGGATTGTTCCCATGGTGCTTGCGATGTTGCTGCTTGCGCTGCTCGTGATGGCCGGACAGTCGGTAGCGCCCTTTATCTATACCTTGTTCTAGTCAGAACCGCAGTCGCTTCGCGGTGCATGGTCGGGCTATAGGCCCCGCCGTTAGATTGCCGCTGTTTGCGTGTATAGCGCAGACTCGTTTCCTGTTTGGGTCATCTGTGGGGTCTTGTGGAAAATCGTAACAGAGGAATTCGTTGGGGGTTCTGGCTGAAGTGTGGAGGGACGTTTCTGTTCCTGTATGCACTCGTTCGGCATGTCCCTCTCGCAGAGCTGTCATCCCAGATTGGCGAGCTGGACCCTCTCTATTTCGTTCTGTCGGTTATTCTGGTGCCGATTATGGTGTGCGCGAGTTGCGCGAAGTGGGTGGTCATCGCCCGGCATCAGTCGGCCTCGGTTGGTTTTCTGCGCCACCTACGCCACTATGCCGTTGGATACTACTACTCTAATCTGCTGCCCTCGAATGTGGGTGGCGACATTGTGCGGGCCTTTCTTCTTGGAAAAGACATAGAGAGTCACTCCCGTGCAGCCATCACCGTTATCGTGGAGCGCGTGACTGGGGTGATCTGCTTGCTGCTGCTGGGTGCCGTCAGTTGGACCCTTCGGCTGGATAAGGCCGCCTCTCCGTACATCTGGGTTCCTGCCCTTGGCGCTACGGGGCTATTGGTCTTCACGTTGGTTCTCTGGTTCGCCCGGAGGTGGGCGCAGCGTACCATGAATGCACTGTTTGCCGCTATTGAGCGGTTGCCGTTTCTGCCGGGCCGCCGCTGGCTCGAACGCATCTTCAAGGCGGTCTCTTCGTTTACCGGCAAGATCTTGACAGCTTCAGAGCAGATGTCCGGCCGTCCCGTGTTTGTGTTTCGGGTCACGGCGCTGACGGTTCTGTTCTATGGTCTTGCCATCGCGAATGTCTGGTTGGCCTATCGTACGTTCGGGGGACTTGTGCCGGTGCGTGATGTGGCAACCCTATTGCCGATTGTCCTTCTGATCTCCATGGTCCCCGTCAGCCTCGGTAGCCTCGGGCTCGCTGAGGGCGCTTATGTCTTTTACTTCTCATTCCTGGGAGTCTCCCCGGAGCTCAGCCTTGCGATGGGACTTCTGCTTCGGTTGAAGATGATCACCGTGGGTGTGGTGGGGCTTGTTGTGAACTGGGTGAGTGGCCGGAATGGTGGGGATGCACTCCCCGACCTCACAGAAACTGAATAGGTCCACCGAGCCGCTTTGCGGTGTACAGCTCCTTGCCAAAGTAAACCAACAGGCAGAGCAGCCCCGCTATGGCTGACATGTCTCGCGTTCGTCCGCGGTGGAAGTGATGGGCCTCAACATGAAATCTCCCCTCTGATGTGAAACGCCCTTGAAGCGAGATCAGCTGGGGGTTGCTGACGTTCAGGTTATCGAGGACAACGCTCTCTCCGTTGTAGAGCGTGGCGTGTGCCTCGCCTTCCGAGGGGCGCACCTTTGCACGATCGAAAGTGAAGAAGTGGTCCGTGGGCTTTGGGTCCTGCGCCAGTGAGGTGCTGTGGTAGAGGTTCGCCCTGAAGGCTGGTTTAACCTGTGGGATGGGACAGAGCAGGTACAAGGCCAACAGCGCGGCTGCAAGCATGAGCTGCAAGTAGCCGGGCCACTTCACGATCGTGGGCTCTGTCTGTGGCCACCGTCGTGCGACCAGGGATATCACAACCATGGCAAGGCCCAGGGCGGTCAACACCACAAAGATCCAGTGTTCCGGCCACGCGAGGCCAAGGGAGCAAAGCGTCCAGTCAAAGGGCGCGGTCAGAAGAACGCCGTTTGACCACTTGGTCTGTAGTGCATCAATTCCGAGGTGCAGGGCCGCGCCACTGAGTAGAATCACGAAACTGCGAATACGCGGGGAGAGGAACAAGGCGAGAAGCGCGCAGAGCAGCATGCAGGAGAGGAGGGAGGACTGAGCCGCGGAATAGAGAATGAGCGCGCTGGGATCGATCTGCGGGAGTGCCCGTTTCAGGACGCGCAGTGCGATCCAGGGGATGTCTGGAATGATGGCTCCAGCATAGATCAGAGCCCATGGCCAACGGCACCCAAAACGCATCAGAAGCCCGTGAACTCCGATATGTGCGAGTGTGTTTGGCATATGCCTGTCCTCCTATCCCCGTGTCGACGCTTTTTCGTGGCATCGCATCGCTGCGTTGGTGTACATTAGCAGACCCATGAACGAGATAAAGCAGCAAAAGCAGGGCGAACAGGTCCAAGGGCGCCCGAAACGGGGTTACGCAGACTTGGAGAAAGAGGTCATTGACCTCGGATTGTGTGCAAGGTGCGGGATCTGTTCCGGCGTGTGCCCCGTCGATGTCATTTCGCACAACGCTAGGGGCTACCCGGAACTGACGGGCGAGTGCATCCAATGTGGTCGTTGCGTGGATACGTGTCCCGGAGCGGATGTCGACTTTCCGGCTCTGAGCCGGGAGCTGTTTGGCAAAGAGTACGATCCTGATTCAACGTGGGGGGAGCAACGCCGCGTGGTTGTTGGACACCCCTCGGACGATACCGTGCGCAAGAATGGCGCCAGCGGAGGATTGACGACGGCGCTGCTGCTCTATCTCCTCAAGACGGGTAAAATCGAGGGCGCCGGGGTCGTTGGAATGGATCCTGAATATCCATCACGGCCAAAGGCGATCCTGGCAACCACGGAAGAAGAGCTTCGGGCAGCCGCCAAGTCAAAGTACACCATTGTCCCTTCCATGGAGGTGCTTTCGGAGATGCGGAAGCGCAAAGGTCCTTTCGCTGTGGTTGCCCTGCCGTGCCAGATCCATGGGTTGCGAAAGATGGTGAAGACTGATCCCGCATTGGCGGGCAAGGTCAAGTACATCCTCGGACTGTACTGTCACTACAATATGGAGCCAGACGGGCATTTGGATTGTCTGCGGGCACTTGGAATTGACCCCGACGAGATTGCTGTCTTTGAGTTTCGAGGCGGCGGCTGGCCGGGAGGTTTCCGGGCTGTTATGAAGAATGGCGAAGAAAAACAGCTTCACCATATCAACATCAAGAACATCATGACCGTGATGCTGCGGTTGTACGGTTCCAAACGCTGCTATATGTGTACCGACGCGCTGTGTGAGTTTGGGGATGTCGGATTGGGTGATTTCTGGGCCATTGACTATGACGACGAGTTTGGCGACTGTAGTTGGTCTACGATGGCATCCGAGCGAACCGACGTTGGGCGGGAGCTACTGGAATCTGCTGAGCGCGACGGATGGATCGAGATTCGGGATATTCCCCCGGACCGTTATTCGCGACGAACTGAGAATTTTACGCGAGAGAAGAAGACCGAGGGATTTGTTCGCCTTCGCCGATTCGACCGCCAGAATCGCCCGCGACCTGACTTCCATTTTGAAGTGCCCTCGGTATCTTTGAAGGGCCACCTGATGGCGATGACCTATGCGTCATTTGGTGTGTTCCGTCAGCCCAAGCTGCGGGCGATGGCTCTGCGCATTCTCTTTTCACCGTTTGGGTCCCTGCTTGACCGATTGAATACATGGCGCAAAGAGGTCTTCCTGAAATTTGGGGGTAATTAAGCATGAACGATGTGGCGAACCGTGCGGTAACCGAGTCCGGTGCTAGTGCGGCCTTAGATGGCCTGCTAATCCACCCTGCGAAGGAGTGGACGTACTATGGTCCTTTGAATGTGTATGGGAGCTGCAATCGCATGGCCATGGGGCTGCTGGCACTGGCTGACTTTGCCGTTCGTAAGGGGCACAACGTTCGCGTTCTCCATACGGGGATCGAGCGAGTCCTTGATCCCAAGTTCGACATTGCCAATGTGCTGCGGGAGCGTCGGCCTCTCTGCGTCGGGCTCTCTATTCACTTCCACCACAGCCTGGTTGATGCCGTGCGGCTCATTCGGGAAATCCGGGTCGCCTGTCCGGATGCCTTCATCTTCGCGGGCGGCTTTACAGCATCGTGGTTTGCGACCGATCTGCTTGAGACAATGAGTGAGCTTGATGCCGTGATCCGCGGCGATGCGGAACTTCCGCTGGACGCGCTTCTGGGGGCAGTCAAGAGCGGGGGTGCTCTCGATGGAATTGACAACCTCGTATGGCGGCGCGACGGAGCCGTTGTGGACAACGGCCAAGAGTATGTTGTTACCGAGGAGATCTTGAATGACCTAACGTTCACGCGTTTTGATCTTCTGGATCATGGTGATCAGTACCGCCTGATGCCGAAAGCCTACATCCGCACCAATCTCCCTGCAGCCCTGACGCGCCAGATGAATAACGTGATCAGCAAGCAGAGAACCTACTACTTTTGGGGTCTCCCTGTTGGTCGCGGCTGTCCCTTCCGGTGCTTCTACTGCGGTGGTGGGGCTCGTGCGCAACGGCTCATCAATCGCCGCCGAGGCGTTATCTTCCGAGAGCCGGAGCGCGTTCTCGACACCATGAGGGAACTCAAGCAGGCGGGGTTCCATGGGGCCTATGTGAGTTTCGATCCGCATCCACAGAGTCACACCTACTACGTGGATCTCTTCCGTCGTATGCGCGAGACCAAACTTGAGTTTGACTGGATGTTCTCCTCTTGGGGATTGCCTTCGGAGGCATTTCTGGATGCGTTCTCTGAGACGATGGGGCCGCGCTCCTCTTTCCTGATCAGCCCCGAAACAGGTTCAGAGAAATTGCGCCGGATGTCGCGAGGAGACTACTACAGTAATGATGAGCTGGTGGCCTCTCTGAAATCTGCTGACAGGCGGGGTATCCGCACGATGGTCTTCTTCTGCATTGGTTTGCCTGGAGAGCATATGGAGGAGTTCCAGGAAACCCTCGACTTGCGCGATCGCATTCTGCGTGAGTGTGAGCATGCAACGGTTGAAGCGTTCATGATTGAAATCGAGCCGGCATCGCCTTGGTTCCTGGACCCAGAGAAATACGGGATTACGCTTGGGCGACGAACCTTGGACGATTTTCTTACCCAAGAGTCGCGATCGAACTACAGCTCCATGAGCAGCCTCGGTTACACCTCGTCGTTCTTTGGTGACGAGCCCATCGACGAGGAGACGTTCTCGCGCAGGCTGCTTGATTTGAAATGCACGCATTTTTGCGACCATCAGAAGAGCTGCAAGCTCATGAAGATGGCGTGGGGGCTGTTAGGTGCATTTGGTGTTGTTCCTCGCCCCTCCAAACAGAAGGGGGCCTGATGTCGGCCGATCTCCAGGAGCAGGGGACCCAGAAGTGCCTGGGAGCAAGCGGGTTGGGTGGGCTGTCCAAACGTTATCGGCAGTTAGTGGTCGGTGATGTTGGGTTTTGGTCATGGCTGCGCTACGAGGTCGTGACGTCCCTATTTGGTGGTGTGCCTGGAGCTGGCGGACTGCTGCTTCGGAAGCTCTTCTATCCCTGTCTGTTTGCGTCCTGCGGCAAGGGCGTTATGTTTGGGCGGCACTTGGTTCTGCGGCATCCCAACCGCATTCAGATCGGTTCTGGTGTTGTGCTGGCCGATGGCGTGACGCTTGATGCGAAAGGCACGAACGGCGAAGGCATCCTGCTTCGAGATGGTGTCTTCATCGGGCAGGGCACCATCGTGACAATGGCCGACGGCACCATAACGTTGGATGAGAGATGCAACATTGGTAGTCTCTGTCGCATTGGTACGTTCGGAAATACGCGGATCGGTCGCAAAGCGCTGGTGGGCGCCTATTGTTACATTGTGGGCGCCTATCATGAGTCTGCTCGAACCGATATCCCGATCATGGACCAACCGAACCGCACGAAGGGCGGTGCTCAAGTTGGTGACGGGTGTTGGCTTGGTGCACGCGTTACGGTGAACGATGGCGTTCAGGTTGGCCATGATTCAATTGTTGGCGCACACGCCGTTGTTACGAAACCGCTGCCACCCTTTTCGGTGTCTGCAGGCGTTCCGGCGCGTGTGATACGGATGCGAACTGATGAAGCTGCCGCGAGCGGGCAGGAGGCGCATGACGGGATGGAGAGAGAGGCGTAGCGTCCTGGTTACAGTCCGGGATATCGCTTGTCTGTGTCTGGGGGTGGCGGGCCTGTTGCTGCTGCATCCCGGGGGGACGTTGCTATCCATTGGCGGACTGGTGTGCCCCGCTGTAGCCGCGGCGTGGCTCTACTATGATGCCCGTCACGAAAGCCGAGTAGCGGGATCCCGCACGACGTCAGCGTCCGCAGCTTTGGCGGCATTGCTCTATCTGTTCTGCATCTCGAGCTCGTCGGGGGATGCCTCTTTCTTCTTTCTCAATTGGCGGCATTCCGGCCCGGCTTGGCCCGGTGTTTTCTTCAGCCTCTTATTCTGGGTCAACCTTGGGTTCCTGTTGGCAACGGTTGTCGCCACTCGTCTGAAGCGCCCCCTACTGGTGCGTCGATACGCCTCACGCCTCTGTGTCCTGTTGTTTGTTGCCGGCATCCTGTTCGTGCTTGTGCGCTTTTTTCAGGAAACGCGCGGACAGCTCATCTATATGTATGATCATCCCTCTTTCGCTTTCCGTCTGTGGGCTCTCGGGCAGAGCCTGCCCCGCGCGATCTTCTACAACCCACTCTGGAATGCCGGACGCATTTCGACCTATGCGGTCACCTCGGGCAGCATACCTCTGGCCATCGTATTCTGGCCCCTCTGGAAGTGGGTCGACATTTCAACGGCGTACACACCTGCGGTGGCGAGTGCTTTCGTTGTCCTGCTGCCGCTGGGGGTCCTTTTAGGACTGAGGTGTTTGCGCTTCCACTGGTGGAATGCCTCACTTGTTGCCCTGCTTGCGCTGGGCACCTGTCGCATCTTCTTTGTGCACCTGCTTCGGTTTGGCACGATTGGATTTCTTTTCTCAAGCGTGTTCTTCCTTCCCGCCATGGCGTTGACGTATCGCATGGTGTGGCGCAAGCGCGTGAGTGGCTATACGTTGCTGGGAGCCGTGCTCTGTTGGGCCATTGTCCTGTCCTGGCCCGGAGCGGTTTGGCTCTGTCCCGCGGCGTTGGCTGCCGCCGTCTTCAGCTGGCGGCGATTTGACGGACGCCGTGTCGTGAAAGCGGTGGCCTGCGCGGCTGTGACCGCGCTAATCCTCCTTCCTCTCTTTATCGGCATCACGCGTCATGCCGACATCGGCCGCTTCATGAGTATGACGGCGGGGGCCGTGTCTCGAGGAGAGTATGCCGTGGCATGGCAGGGGGGAGCGCAGCGTTTGGGTCTGTTGTTGCGCGGTGTGAATCCGCTGCTTCTCGTCTTGGGGATGTTGGGGTGGTTTGCCATGCCGCGCGGAGCAGCAAAGGCCTGGTCCATCGGGTGGCTCTACTTTGTGATCCTCGCGGCGTGGGGTGACGAGTGGCGCCCGCAGGTGATCTTCGAACGGTTCATTATTCACGCCTCGCTTCTCTCCTGTATTCCTTGCGCCTACTGGGTTGGGCGGATCGGGGCTATGCAGCATCGGTTGAAGCCGCTTAGTGTTGCACTCGTTGTCTGTATGACGATCGCCAGCGTTTGGAACGTCGGCGCTTTCTACACGAACCAGGGCCCGGAGTCCTATCGGCTCATTTCTCCTCCTATGCAGGGGTTTGTGAAGTGGGTGAGAGAGAATACCCCGACCAATGGCAGGATTGCGTTCGCCGGGGCTACACTGCATGCGTATGGTGCCGGGCAGGTTGCGCTTCTTCCTGTGCTTTGTCAGCGCGAGATGATGGCCTGCGATTACTATGCATTCTCGCCACATAAGGTGGAGTACAACTATCCGCCGCGAGCGTGGCGCGACAAGGGGCCCGAGTCTATACGTGCTTTCTGGGCCCTTAACGGTGTCACCCACGTTGTCACCTACGACCGCCACTGGATCGCGTTCTTCCGATCACACCCAGAAACCTACGAAGAACACGCTTCCTTCATGCAACGCACGTTGGCCATCACGGTCTTCTCAACCGGAATTGAGGCCTCTCGACTGCAGCAGGGGGAGGGCTCTGTTGAGTCGCGCATCAATGGGCTGACCCTGAACTGGACGGGGGAGGGCACGAACGCAGTCCTGCGGTACAAGTGGTGTCCAGAACTCTGTGCCGATGGGGCGCAACTGTATCCGGTCTCGGTTGCGCCGGATACCGACTTTATCGGCGTAACCCGGTTGGATGATCGCACCGTGACGGAGATTGTGTTTTGAGGAACCGTGAGGAAATAGTGACCGCGAGCAAGCGCGTAAGCCCCCGTGAGCTCTTCGCCGTAGGGGTGATTCTGGTGATGACCATCGGCATCCGCCTCTGGGTGGTTTCCGCAGCCTTCAGCACCACCATTGACTCCGCCACCGTGGGGGTGATGGCGCAGGATATCCTCAAGGGCGCACGACCGCTATTCTACTATGGCCAGGCGTACATGGGCGCTCTCGAAGCCTATCTGGCGGCTCCATTCCTGGCCTGCTTCGGGACGACGTCAACCACGGCATTGGCCATGGCCCCGATCACTGCTTCTGTACTTTATCTGCTTGCGGCATGGTACGCTTTCAGAATGTGCTGGTCGCGGGGGGCGGGCTTGTTGGCTTTGCTTGCGGTCTGTGTCCCATCATGGGTGGCTTTCTGGTACATGACGATTCCCTACGGGGGGTACTCGTTGAGCCTGGCGCTTGGGATGTCCTCCATTGCGCTTGTCGTGGCGTATCGGTGTCAGCACCTTCGGCTCTGGACGACATGTGTGCTACTCGGTGTCACCCAGGCCCTGGCGGTTTGGACGTCCCTGATGTCTCTTCCCTATTTGGCTGCGGCCTGGCTTCTCGCCGGGCTCACAGTGCTGGAGGGTAAGGTGCGGTGGCGTTCGGCGCTGCTGGCGGCATGCGGCTGTCTCTGCCTGACAGGGCTTGGCCTTCTTCCTTATGCAGCTGTCGGTGCTTGGGAGAGTGAAGCGACAGCTGTTGCGAGCGACATTTCCCTTATTGGAATGCTACTCCAACACACGCGCATTCTGATACACACTGTCATCCCCGGGTTCTTTCTCTGGCCGGTATGGGAGGATGGGGGCCCCATGTTTCTGGATCGCGTGCTCTGCTGGTCCTTGATGGCGGTGTGGTTCGTTGGTGGCGTCCGAGTCTTGATCATGGCCTGTTACTCTCGCCGCTGGGATCTGCTCTGGCCCTATCTCTTCTGCGGCTTGTTTCTTGTCTCCTATTTACTACACCCCATGGCCAGAGTGGGGACGAAGCGATACCTGATTCCGTTGTCGATGGTTGTCGCCTCTACCTCGGCCGCCGCCTGCTGGCTAACGGGCGGGAAGCGGTGGCGGGTTGCGGCGGTCGCATGGGTGGTTATCTGGGGAACATACCATGCCGCCAACGCATTTGTACTTGCTGAGCAGCGAACGGACAAACACCGGGAGCGCAGGGCCCACTATCAGAAAATTGCAGATGAGGCCATTGATGCGGGGCTACAACATGTCGTGCTTCTGGGTTCCAAGGTGACAGGATATGAAGGCCTCACCTATACCTTCTTCGCCGGCGGGCGAGTTCGTTTTGTGTCTGCCTACCGCGAGCGCTGCTACGAGGCAGCCCAGACCGCCGATGGGGATAGCCATACGGGGTATCTGTTCAGCGCGAAGCATGCGGATCGTGTGCTTAAGGCGCTTAAGGCATGCGGCGTCAAGCGTTACGAGATCCTGGAGGATGCCTCCAACCCCATCGTCTACAACTGCGAGTTTGGGGAGAGGCAGGAGCTTGCGCTGCTGCCGGATGCCTTTGAGCTGACTATGGGGGGCGCCCGGCAAGGATCCTCCGAAGCGTTGGTAGACCGTCGTCTTTCAACTGTCGTGACCTCCGCCTTCACCAATAGCACGGTGATAGAGATCGCACTGCGGGACACCTCTCTTGTTTCCGGTATTTACCTGTCCGGGCCTTCCGAGACATCGACCCCGGATTCTTTTGTTCTTGAGGCCCTCAACGGCGATGGAGAGGTCTGCGCTTCTGTGGACGTGCGCGGCAAGGTGCCTTCGGCCTACCGTTGCGGTCGCCGCCTGTTCATGATGGGCTATGCCTCGCTTCGCGATGTTCGCTTCGAAGTACCCGTTGAGACCGCTCGCCTTCGTATGGTTGTGGAGCCGGTTTCGCGTTCTGGAGTTTGGTCCATATGTGAAGTGGGTGTGTTCGCTGCGGCACCGCCGCTCTCCGAAGACAGCGTAAGGCCGAGCGGCGAGCAGGAAGCCCTCCTGTCGGCAACGCTACGCGACATAGCCCCGAGTCGGGTCTATGCTGATCCCTTCATCTCAGCTCGATTGCTTGAGCGCGATAGCACCGTGCCAGCACTCCGGCATTTCAACCCTGAGAGTGACCCTGCTTCGGTTGGTCGCAGATGCATCCCGGTGCCAGGGGTCTCGGCTTGCGTCGTGGATCGGGCCTTTGAATCAGAATGCTCTGCTCTTCTGCAATCGCGGCATGAGATTGGGCTTGAGTCGCTGGCGATGCAGGGTGAGTATGCGTTGCTCAAACTCAGTGTAGATGAAGCGTACTCAGACAAGGAGGCCTTCGTATGGATGGTCAGAACCGCCTTGCGCCCCTAGTTAGCTCGTGGACCGCTCGCCTGCTCGCGTTCTCGCAACGGCACCGCAAGTTGATGCAGCTCAGCGCCTGGGCGCTGCTCATCGGATTGCTGGCGACCGTTCTATGGTTGCGTGCTTACGATCTCCGGTCCGATCCCCCGCGCGGTGTCAGCCAGTCTGCAGGATTCTTCTTTGATGGGTTTGCGAATTCTCACGCAGCTCGAAGTTACGTGGAGTTTGGTGAGCTCCGCCCCGATGAATGGGATCCCTATATCTACAGCCCG
>JABGOW010000147.1 GCA_018645275.1 Verrucomicrobiota bacterium | reverse complement strand
CAACTTAAAAAGATAGCCAATAAAGGAGTAAAAGCAAAGGAGACGAAGCAGTTGGGTTCGGAGAAGTTGACGAGGCAGTTCACGTTGTAGGAGAAGCGTGCTCGCAATGCACATATATCGTGAACTTTGCCGTCAACTGCATCGAAACTAACTCCACCGTCAACTTTGCCGAGAACTATACCGATTGGGCTGTACGTAACGCGTCGACCAACGGTTGACGGCAGTGAGGTGGTAAACGGGAATCAGAGCGTTCAAGAGAAGTAGACCCATTCAAAGTAGCGAGGGACCTGCAGGCTTTTGACAGAAATAAATTGCCAAGAAAAGAACAACAATGAATACAGCACAAAACCCTGAATTCAGTTGGGATCGCATCCCAATGTATATGCATATCCGAAAGAACACGGATTTCACCGCAGATGAGTTGGCGTTCATCAGCCGCTGTCCGCTGGTGACATTCGAGAAGAGTACGGGGATCACCACCTACGGCTCTACCGAAGCCGGTGCCCGTGAAGCCGCAAGGGCGGTCAAGGCGCTCAACCCAAAGACAAAGATCCTGTTCTACTGGAATGTCATCGTCTGGTACGATCTTTATGCCGCAAACGAGGAGCTGTCGCAGATTGAGGAGTGGGGGGTACGCGGTACGGATGGGGAGCCTTATCTCATTCGTGGCACGCAACCCACCTATGACCTGCGCAACCGGGCATTTCGTGACTGGTGGATCAGGATCTGCAAAACCGAGGTCGAGAATCCGATGATTGACGGCGTCTTCCTCGATGGCAACATCAAGGCGCTGTATCCCCCATTCCTGGAGCAGGCGATCTCCCCTGAAGAGAGCGCTGAGTACCGGGTGGCCTACGATGAGACGATGCGGGAGCTGCGGGAGGCGATCGGTCCGGACAAGCTGATGCACGCGAACATCATTCGCGGGCTATTCCCAGACACCGGGCTGGGATCCCTGCGCGCACATTTCAACGGATCGTACATGGAGTGCGTGGAGACGGTGATGGACGACTCTTCATACGAGGAGTATGTGGCACGCGGCATCGAGGCCGCACGACAGGCTGCCGAGGAAGGCTACCTGATTACGTTCCACATGGGTCCGAAGGCCGTCCTGCAGAACGATCTAAAAGGCAAGAAGATCATCGTCGACGACTCCTTTAGCGGCGAATCCATCGACGCGGATCAGCAGCAGGCGCGTTTTGAGTACTGCCTGGCCATGTTCCTTATCCTGGCGGGGGAATACAGCTACTTTAACTATACGCCAACCTACGCGGCAGACGACAATGACTCCTGGCGGCAATGGCACCCGGAGTATGACAAGCCGCTGGGCAAGCCGAATGGGCCGGCGAAACGCGACGGGTTCGTTTTCACTCGCGAATTTGAACATGCAACGGTACGCCTCGATCTGACAGCCCGCGAAGGCAAGGTCGATTGGCGTTAGAGTCTGTGTCAGTTGGGGTGGATGAGGAAAAAAGTAGGACGGACATCTTGTCCGTCCAAAAGACATAATGCACAGACGGGCAGGATGCCCGTCCTACGAAGAAGAAGACTAGAACGAATTGAATTTTCAGGCTAGCCACATAGAGGATTACTGATGATTGACGATCAAATGGAAGCAAGGGGACTGAAAGAGGAGTCTTTCAATCCAACATCGTACCACGTGTCAAAAGATGGGGCTGACAATGCCTCAGGTTCGGAAGCGGCACCGTTCCGCTCCATTTCCGCGGCAGCCCGGATCGCCCACCCCGGTGACGTGGTCACCGTCCATGAGGGCGTCTACCGTGAGCGCGTGAGCCCCGCTCGCGGCGGCGACTCCGACGACTTGCGAATCACCTACCAGGCTGCTCCGGGTGAAGAGGTCGTGATCAAGGGATCCGAAGCAATTTCCGGTTGGCAGAAGCTCCAGGGAGATGTGTGGACCGTGACGATCGAAAACGGGTTCTTTGGCGAATTCAATCCATACAGCGATCGCATCGACGGTCATTGGTTCGAAGACAACGACCGAGAACATCACACCGGTGCGGTCTACCTGAACGGCGATTGGCTTGATGAGGCGGCATCCCGCGAGGACGTCCTGGAGAGCAAAGGCGATCATCCGTTCTGGTTCGGTGAGGTCGACGATACCTCGACCACGCTTCTGGCGCAATTCCCCGGCGTCGATCCCAATGAGGAACTCGTAGAGATTAATGTCCGTCAGACTGTCTTCTACCCGCAAGAGATGGGGCTCAACTACATCACCGTGCGCGGCTTCACCATGCGCCATGCGGCAACCCCCTGGGCCCCGCCTACACAGCGACAGATGGGCCTTGTGGGTCCGAACTGGAGCAAAGGCTGGATTATCGAGGACAACATCATCAGCCACTCGATGTGTGTGGGTATCAGCCTTGGCCTGGGAGCCACGTTCAAGGAGGTCATCGGGAGCGGCGTCGGAACGATTGAGCTCTACCACTACCTTCTAGACAAGGACATGTGGACCAAAGAAAAGATCGGACACCACATTGTCCGCAACAATCGGATTTCGCATTGCGAACAGGCCGGTATTGCCGGGAATTGTGGGGCGGTGTTCTCGCTGATTGAAGGGAACGAAGTATCCGACATCCATCTCCGTATGCGCTTTGCCGGCATGGAACAGGGCGGCATCAAGCTGCATGCGGCCATCGACGTCGTCGTGCGCGGCAACTGCGTCTACCGGACCGGCCACCGTGCTCGCGGGATCTGGCTGGACTGGATGGCACAAGGTGGACAGATCCTCGACAACCTGATCTACGACACCCGAGCCCCCGCCCTCTACCTGGAAGTCAACCACGGCCCCATTCTGGTCGCCAACAACATCGCGATTGGCCACGTCGCGCTGTGCAATCG
>JABGOW010000277.1 GCA_018645275.1 Verrucomicrobiota bacterium | reverse complement strand
ATTCGAGAGAGCGGCGTGCGCGCTGGGTACCAAGTCATCCTGGACGACCCCGTGTCGACATCGGATGACAAACAGCGCCTTCTTGATCTGCTGCTCCAGCTCCCGCACCCCTATGAAATGGTTCTCTTCTCACTCACCGTCTATCCAGGATCTGCACTGGCAGATGAACTCAAGAAGCGCGAGATGATCACCGATCGCGACATCGAGGGAGAACAGACAAAGGTCTTCCGGCAGTTCCGGGTTGATCTGTCGTACGCCCGCCCACCAGAGGATCGTTTCTGGACAGCGCTCTACGTACTCGTATCCAAGCCTTTCATCCCGAAGTGCCTGCTGCGCGCGCTAGCGGCGAGCCGGTTCCTCAAGAAGCGCCCCTTGCCCGTGACTCTATTGGCCTACACTGCAAATGTCCTGAAGCTTGGACTCATGGGGGTGGGCCTCCTGCTACGCGGTGAACTCAGCATCGCGGTCATCCGTAGATGGCTGAACTTCAAATCTCTTGTGACCTACTGAGCGTCGAGGCGTCCCACGTGATACACTCCAATCGCCCTGCCAACGCAGCACGCCAACCGAGGATATGGCAGGGACGACAACTGCTCGGGATAGTCCTTGCCGCCGTGTGTCTCTGGGTTGCCTTTCGCAACGCGGACCCTACGACGCTCCTAGGCGTACTTGCCGGGGCCTCCATTCCCTACATCTTGCTCTCAGCCGCATTCAACCTGGTTTCGGCCTTCGTTAAATGCACTAAGATGGGAGTCCTGGTTCGCCCAATCACAAGGATTCGTTACCGGGATCTATTCGCTGCAGAGATGGTGAGCGTACTGGTCGACACGATCTTCCCTCTCCGCCTCCATGAGTTCGTTCGGGCCTATCTGCTAAGCCGACGCGGAACGCTGTCCGCTTCTTTCGTTTTTGGTGCCGAGTTTGTCGTCAAGGTTGTGGAGGCACTGCTACTGACGGGCGGGCTACTTGCCCTTAGCGCCCTTGCGGTCATGCCAGCTTGGGCGATTACGGGAATTCGCAGCATGGTTGTATTGGCCTGGATGGCTGCACTATTCCTGATCGTTATGGTAAGGTGGCCAACTCTCGGGAACATCCCCTTCGGGTTGCTCGCACGCGTCAAGATGCGCGGCACCACGCGGGTGGGCCAGATGATAACCGATGCCTTGGACGGTATCAGCCGAACTGCCGTAAAGCCCTCTGCGCTGCTAGGCGTCTTGTTCGTCACCGCTACCGAATGGCTGCTGCTGGCAGGATCGCTCTGGTCGGCCGCCCTCGCCGTTGGCGTGCACCTCTCCCCGGTGGAATTGCTGGGGTTTCTACTGGCAAACCACCTCGCATTTGCGGTGCCTTCCTCTACGTCCGGCTCCATTGGTATCTATGAGGCCACGGGGACGATGACGATGGTGCTGCTCTTCGCCATGCAACAGGAGGAGGCTCTGGCAGTCGTGCTGGTCGCCCACTGTGTTATGGTCACGGTTGCACTGCTCGGAGGCTTTACGGGACTGAAGCTTGCGCACTCCTCTTTACAGGAAATCCGGGAACAGAGTCTGGATGCGCTCCAGGGCGACACCCCAGACTAATCGCATGGCTACGGGATGGGCGGCTCGTCGCCGCCGCAGACTCCAAAACCAGCATGGAATGCTGCCAGCGCGGATGCCGTTACGGCATCTCCCTTTGCCTTGAAACGCGCGCGCAGGGCTTCTTCGAAGTGACAGATGTCCATCGGAAGTTGCGTCGCTGCCGCTCCCAACATGACAACATTGGTCGATCGCGGTGACCCCGCTTCACGCGCTATCGACGATGCACTCAGCAGCGTGCAGTGCGGAGCCAGCCTAAGGTCGTCCATCACCTGATCACGGTCCAGCGACTCACCCAAGACATCAAAGGGCTCCACATTCGCAAGCAGATGTCCTTTATGCCGTAGAGCGTGCAGATACCGGAGCCCCTCCACAGGCTCAATAGCCAGAATCAGATCGACCTTTCCCACCGGGATGACTGCCGAGTGCACAACGGAGTCCGAAAGCCGCACGTGGGCACACACAGGACCGCCACGCTGCGCCATGCCACGGGTCTCCACGGTCTTCACCGCAAGCCCCTGCCGCAGCCCTGCGTCAGCAATCAGCCTGCACGCAGATAGCACGCCCTGCCCACCCACACCTGCTACGATGACATCCTTCTTCAACGCTTAGCCCCCTCACCATGTACACACTCGCGCTGAGCAATAATGACAGAGACGCCTTCATAAGCCAGGGCCTCTCGAAGCTGGACAACGTTGCTATCGTGATTGCAGGCCAACGGCACAAGCGTCCGAATCTGTCCACGATCCACACCGAGTCCCTCGCAGATACGATCAATCTTTCCCGCGACGGGAGAAGACTGCCAGCCCGTCATCGCCACGGTGCCATTGTCTAGAATCACGACCGTTATGGACGTCTGTTCAAACACGGCATCCAAGAGGGCCGTCATGCCGGAGTGCGCAAAGGTCGAATCACCAATCACAGCCACTGAAGGTCCAAGTCCGGCATCACGAAACCCCTTTGCCATCGTGATGGACGACCCCATGTTCACGCAGGTGCCCTCAAGTTCAATTGGCGGAAGCAGTCCGAGCGCATAGCACCCAATGTCTGAAAACACGCGCCCATCAGGAAACGTTGCCATTGCTTCCTGCACAAAACCCAAGGACTCCACGTGCGGACAGCCTTTGCACAAGCGCGGCATCCTCACGGGTAGCGTTTGCGGCCGAATCATCGGTTCCGTAGGCTGCCCCAGCGCGCAGGCAATGGCATCGGGCGTGAGCTCACCACACCGGGGCAGAGTCCCGTCCAAGCGCCCTTTCACAACCGGGCGATCCGCCGGCAAGACGCCCTTTACGCGCTCCTCGACCATAGGCGCTCCATCTTCCAGAACCAGCAGTGTTTCGCAAGAGGCGGCCAGTTCACGAATGGCCTTCTCGGGTATCGGATACTGACCAATCTTCAAGATGGGATGGGCGGGGGGCGTCCCGGGAAGGCAATCACGGGCATAAGAGTAGGCCACACCGGTGGCAATAATCCCAACGCTATGATCAGGTCCATCAAGAAGCGTATTGAACGCTGACATCTCCGACTGCTCTCGAAACGTCTCTTGCTTCTCAATCAGTCTCTTCCAGTTCTTCCGGGCATATAGTGGAATGAGCATAAAATGGGTCGCATCCTCGGGCAAGGATGCCTGATTCGCTTCACGTTCGGGCTGTCTCACAATCACGGAACGGGAATGGGAAAGAAGCGTGGTCAGACGGAGCACAACCGGAATCTCCAGAGCTTCGGAAAGCGCGAAGGCGGCAATAGTCATGTCATAAGCCTCTTGCACATCGCAGGGCTCAAGCGTCAAGGTCTGGGCAAAGGCACTGAAAATCCGGCTGTCCTGTTCATTCTGGCTTGAGTGCATCGACGGGTCGTCGGCCACCGCAACAACGAGTCCCCCGTTGGTGCCGGTGACAGCCGCGTTCATGAAGATGTCCGCCGCTACATTCAGTCCGACGTGCTTCATACAGGCAAGCGCACGCTTGCCCGCATAGGACATTCCCAAAGCGGCCTCAAGTGCAGTCTTCTCGTTGGCGCTCCATCTGGAGTGTATCGACCTTGGCACCGATTCAGGAGACCGCTGCACATGCTCCATGATTTCAGTGGATGGCGTTCCCGGATACGCGTAGGCACCCGAGATGCCGGCATCGAGTGCCCCCTGGGCAACAGCTTCATTCCCCAGAAGAAGTAGATTCGACATTTCTGACCCTCAGCCCCGGCCTGTTTCGTGCGAACAACAAACCGCTTTTGTCTCAACGTGCCACGCACACCGTGCTATGCTTCCCGCCAACATCGGTTCACACCCAACGAACATGCGGCTTGGCTCCCAAATCGTGAGTGGAACATATTACACGAAAAGGCCATAGGCAAGCCCTCACCAGAAGTGATGAGCAGGACATCAGGATGAAGATGCGGATCTATCCAATGCACTTTGATCGCAGCACCGGCATACTCTGCACAGGGCTTGTGCTCGCTGGCGCGACGTGTTCTGTTGCCGCCCTGCGCTACCACGGGCTTGTCGCCGCAGCCCTTGTCGCCCTTGCGATTGCCGTACTCTACCTGTGTCGGTTCCTCAGCCCGAACTGGACCCCCGTCCAACAGCAGCCATTCTCAATCTACCTGCTCTGCTTCTTCATGGTGATCTTCCCTTCCGCTGTCACCGGGGTTGCACCCATGCGGAGCCTGCTCATCTGCTGCGGCGCCGTTGTCGGCTTCATTGCTTTCTACGCGATCCGAGAGGCTTTCCTCTCGCGCCCCCTCGGCCCGCTTTCTCCGATTGGCTTTGCAGCCCTGCTCGCCACGGGCTGTTCGCTATCGGTGCTATCGCGGCTCATGGCCCACCTGGCTGGATGGTCGGGATCGTATCTCCCATGGTACTGCCTGGCGCCACCCGACGGCATAGCAGGCCAGCCATTTGACCGCCTGTTCTCATTCATGCTTGTCAGCGCGATTCCCTTCGTCGTTGCCGGGGCGGTGAAGTCGACAGGCAAATCCCGTACCCTACTGGCAGGCGCCGCCATGATCGCCGGCATCGGCATTATCCTATCGTTCTCGCGGGCAGCTTGGATTGCCGCGGGCGCTGAACTCATCATGCTGGCATGGCTGGGGCTCCGGCGACGGCAGAGGCTACCAGTAATGGTTCTCGGCGCCACCTGCATTGCACTGCTCATTCCCACCCTAATGGCGCGCGGCACCTCCATACTCTCGATCCACAACGGAAGCGACTCTGGGAGGCTGGCATTCTGGGGAGCTGGCATCGAGATGATCGCCCAGAGACCTTTCCTAGGCACCGGACTCGGCACCTTCCAGGATGTCTACCCAACACTAGAAGGAGTCGTGCATACCGCAGCCACCCCAAGTCCGCACAACCTGCTGCTGCACATCGGTGCGGAATGCGGCCTTCCCGGCCTCTGCATCTTCATCGGTTGCGTGTTCAGCATACTGCGGCACCTCAGTCGCCAAGAGGAGTCAGCGTGCCCCTCCGCAGAAGTGCTGTGCGCCTTCCGCCGAGCAGGCGCCATCTCCTTTACAGGCCTCTTGGTCTTCAGCATGTTTCACATCTGAATCGCGAGGGCGGTCTACGCACTGCTTGAGGCCACGTAAGTACCAATTGCCTGGCGCTGCGAACCCCGATTGTCGAGCAAATGTTGTGAATATAGGGCTTGTCTTGCCCGTTGTCATTCGTATTATGTTCTCGTTCATTTACGCAAATATCGCTTGGGGAAACAGACAATGCCAACTGTTGTTGTGGGAGCAGGAGTCACGGGGCTGACAGTTGCGCTTCAGTGTCTACGGGCAGGCCAACAGGTCGTTGTCCTGGAAAGAGAATCCGTGGTCGGCGGACTCTGTCGCAGCTACCACTACGGTGATTTTTCCTTCGACATTGGTCCCCACCGTCTCTTCTCGGCAGACCCCGAAATTGACGAGCACTTTCTTTCCATACTCGGAGCGGAACAAGTCAACGTCCCGCGTGTGAGCCAGGTCAATCTAAACGGCACCTATCACGATTGGCCGCTGGGCATGAAGTCAATTCCCCGGCTGTCCCCCCGGATGCTTCTGGGCTGTCTCGTCGACCTGCTTCCCCATACGCACGGCGAGATCGTCAATCTCAGGGATTTCGTACTCGACCGGTACGGAAAGACGATCTACAGAACGTTTTGGGAAGACTACACCGAGAAGTTCCTCGGGGTGCCCTGCACGGAAGTCGCCGCGGAGTGGGGGGCGCTCAGCGTCAATCGTTCCGTGATTGACAAGGGCAAGCGCCCAGGCGGTCTCGTCGAACTGCTCTACAACACGTTGTGCCACAAGAAATCCCCCCTGCAATTTCGTTACCCCCTCGGCGGGATGGGCGCCTATCCCGAAAAGCTGGCAACGATGGTCCGCGAGCTTGGAGGAGAGATCCGTCTCGATCAGGAGGTAACCGCGATTCGCAAGGAACAAGGTCGCATCTGCGAGCTCACCACCCGCGAGGGCTCTCATCAGGTCGACAATCTCGTCTGGACGGGATCGCTAGTCGCGGCGTGCTCCTTGCTGAATATCCCCCCCCCGGAACTGGACTACCTCGATATTGCACTCCTTAATCTTGAGGTAGAGGGAGAGCTCGGTGGTGACTGGCAATGGGTGTACTTCCCTGACAAACGCCATATCTTTTCACGAATCAGCCGCCCCGATGCGTTTCTTCCCGCAATGACTCCTGCCGGGATGACCGGCCTGTGTGTTGAAGTCACCCTGCCCGCCGGCTCCCCCTATCAGGCCTCAGACAGCGCACTCGAATCCAGAGTCTATGAAGACCTCGTCAAGGTGGGCCTGCTGCGCAACGCGTCTCAAATCGTAGGGGCTCACAAGGAACATGTGAAAGATGCATATCCCATTTACACGTGTGGGTTCCGTGATGGCGTTGATAGCACTTTCTCCAGCCTCGCACCGTACAAGAATCTACACATGGTCGGGCGCATGGCCAGATTCGAACATGACAACATTGACGAAGCTGTGGGCGCCGCCCTTGAGCTTGCCCCAAACATCCAACCCCCAGCGTAGTGACCGCCATGATCGAAAACACGACAGAGTCTCCAGATACAATCCGTACAACACACGCCATGTGCCCAGACTGCCTACACTGTGTTCCGGCACGTGTGGATGAGATCAACGGAGAGATCAGGCTGGTCAAGGAGTGTCCTGAACATGGCCAGTCCTCTGTCTTCCTTTCGTCGCACCCCGCCTACTATCGCGACCTGAACCAATTCTATTTCTCGGTCATGCCCAAGAGTCATCCCCAGCGTGACTACATCATCCGCCTCACCGAACGCTGCGATCTCGACTGCCCCATCTGCCTCGCCGGTGCCAATGAGGAAGTGCTTGCCGACTACGATCTGGAAGAGGTGAAACGGCTTACGAAACGGTTCACAAAGACAAAGTTCGATCTGATGGGGTGTGAACCCACAGTCATGGACAACCTCCCCGAGATCCTGAGATTGATCAAAGCATCCGGCAACATATCGGCACTGCACACCAACGGGGTCTCACTCGCGGACAAGGACTACGCCAGACGCCTGCAGGAGGCCGGTCTTGATGAAGTCCATTTGCAGTTCGATGGATTCGACGACGAGGCCTACAAGATCATTCGTGGCGAGCCACTGCTTGAGAATAAGATGCAGACCATGCGGAACCTGACCGAGCTCGGGATCCCGGTTGATCTGGTGATGACCGTGCTGTCCGGGGTTAACGACAAAGAGATCCTGCCAGTCCTCAAGTACGGTTCTGAGCAACCCAACGTGAAGGAGATCTTCTTTCTAGGGTGCAGAATGCTCGGGCGCGCCACTGGGAAATTCGAGAGTTGCCAGCTCCTGCCGGACCAGGTCATTGACCTGCTTGACAACGCAACAGAGGGCCGCATCGGCAGAGAGGACGTCCGCCGGTTTCAGAAGCTCTACTTCGCCCTGCTCTCCGTCTTCGGTGTGCGCAAGTGCCTGTACATCCAACACTACCTGATCCTCCGCGGTCGCAAAGGAAACTACCAGACGCTTGCCGACGTCATTGACCTCAAGCGTCTGGAGCCCATCCTTGAGCGCTACCGGGAGCGCTACGAGGCCGGTAAGAAAAGTGCTGTTCCACGCCTCTTCCTTGAAATGCTACCCGTGCTGTTGAGACCACGTTCCATTCCGCTGCTAGCTGAATTCGCTGCGCTCACACTGATGATGGCGTTCGGGTTCAACCTGCGCCGCGTACGGCGGCGCAGCATTATGCTGGGCTACATCACCGCCTGCGACCCACTCATCTACGATACCTCCGTTTCTGAGAACTGCGGCAAAGGCGAGATCTCAAGGGATCTTGGCGTCCAGGAGTCGGGCGCCCAGGCCAACGTGATGCGCGAACACAGGTGGCGATAGCGGATGAAGATCCTCTCGCCAGCCGTTAGTGCCCACGAAGTAGAGGCCGTCATTGCCGCTGGAGCCGGCGAGATCTACTGCGGCGTGATGCCTGATGCGTGGCGCAAAGCCTACACCAATGTGGCCTCCCCTAACCGGCGAGAGTGGGAAGTCTCGAACATGACCGATTTCGAGGCACTGGCCGACGCAGTCAACAGGGCCCATGACAAAGGGGTCCCCGTCTTCCTCACGCTCAACGCGCTATACACCGAAGCCCAGTACCCCGAACTCAGACACTTCGTTGAAAAGGCCGACGCCTGCGGCGTCGACGCCCTGATCATTGCCGACCTCGGGCTGCTACTGTTGGCACGCGATATGGGATGGAAACGGGACCTCCATATCAGCACGGGCGGCACCGCCTTCAACACCGAGACCGTCGACTTCTATCGCAACCTGGGGGCGGCACGCGTGATTATCCCGAGACAGAATCGACTGTCAGAGATCGCCCATATCGCGCAGCACGCCGGCGATACTGAAATCGAGACGTTTATTCTGAATCGTGGATGCAAGAACATTGACGGCTTCTGCACCTTCCACCACGGTGTCAACGAGGTCCGCATTCCGCTCTGGTGGCGACTCCCGAAGAAACTGCATTGGGACTACTATCTGCTGAACTGGATGAAGCGGCTCCCTGCCCCCGTGCGGGACCGCATTGCACACTCCCCCATCTTCGGGTCTGTGGGGGCGTGCTTTCTCTCCTACGATATCGATGTCGCATCTGACGACGCTCCCGAAAGCAAACGCGAAACGGTGCACACAAACCTCCGGCGCAATTTCAATCTATTCACAGGACTTGACACCTGCGGAGCCTGTGGTCTGTGGGATATGCTTCGCGCAGGCGTCGACAGCCTCAAGATTGTGGGTCGGTCGAACCCGCTAGACAAGAAGGTCAAGGATGTCGCCTTCCTGGCCGCCTGCATGGAACGGGCCGCCAACATGGATGACAAAGCTGAATTCGTCAATTTTGCCAAACGTTGCTACCGGAAGACTTACGGCTTCCCTTGCGACAAGTGGTGCTATTTTCCAGAAGAGGATTCTCAGATCGAATGGGACGCGCTTTAGAACATAGTATAGAGCAGGCCGTAATGTTCAGTCGCTTGGGCGAACTTCAGGCGTGGGAGGACAAGTGCGACCGCGTCTATTTTGGGCATGAATTCTGTCAACGCTTGATACCCTCTGGCGAGTCTATCCGGCAGGCCATCGACCACTGCGCCGAAAAGGGCTGGCAGTTCTCCTTGATCACGCCCTTTGTCACCAGTGCTGGGATTGCCGTTGTGCAAGAGCGTATTGCTGCCCTTTTGGAGCATGCCCCGGACGGGCTGGAAATTGTTGTCAATGACTTTGGCGTTTTGAACTGGCTCCACCGGGAACACCCCTCAGTCACGATTGCACTGGGACGCTTGCTCACGAAGCAGAAGCGCGGCCCCCGAATCATGCGCATTGCGGATCGGCTCCCTCGCAATGCCAGAGCGCATTTCCAACGCTCTAACATCGATGCAGCTCATCTGACGGCATTTCTGACAGAGATGGGCGTACAACGCATCGAGCTCGACAACATTCTCCAAGGCATCCAACGCGATAGCGGCATGCAGGCATCGCTCTACTATCCCTATGCTTACGTCAGTACAACGCGGCTCTGCCTCCTGATGAACGGGGAACACCCCAACAAGAATCTGCGGTCGATCGGAACCTGCCACAGAGAGTGCCGCCGCTACGATGTCACGCTGACCCATGCCGACATGCCTGTCCCCCTGAAGCTGCACGGGAACACACAGTTCTTCCGAAACGACAAGTTACCCAAGGACCTCGCGGCACTGAATATCACGCGACTGGTCTACGAACCCCATCTACCGTAGACATACGGAATCGCAGCAGGAAGGTGGTGAGAGGTTCGGGCTAGCCCCGCGAACCACAGAGAATCAGGATCTCAACACCGGCCTCACGAAAGACCTGCGAAGCGATGACGGTCCAGTTGTCTGCCGCGCAGAGTCCATTCACGATGCCCTGCTGCCATGCGTCTAGCATCTGATAATCGCGTCTTCGGTACTCCGCGCTCGCAGGTAGAATTCGTACGGCAACGACTTGCTGCACCGGTGTCGCCACCCAGGGATAGAACCAACGCTCCCAGCGAGAGGCGCTCTCACCACGCAACAGTTGCGCCACTGGCGTTCTGTCCAGACGCACCCCTTCCGCTCTACGCTGCTGGGCATACCACACGATCAAGTACTTGCTCAGCTCATTCGATGCCCCAACCACGCTGACAGGGCTGTCCCAGTCCACATGCCGCATTATGAACGGAAGGCAGGGGCGATACACCTCTTCCACAGTATTATTCAGGTAGGCCTCCCGCAAGAGTGGCGTAACGCCGATGCTCCGTCGTCCGCTCCCTATCAACAGTAGAAGAAGTGCAGCAGCCACAGCACCCCCTGCAGTACGCCCCATGGCCGATGTCGACAGCAGAGCACACCAACGCGACACCTTCACCGCCATGAGCAGAATCAGGAATGGTGCAATCGTCAGCAGGAAGCGCATCTCACGATGCGGATGCAAAAAGGCTAGAGCCAGGCCGCACATCGAGACGATCCAGAGCAAGCGGCTCGTACCATCTTCGCGAGGAATCCGGACCAGAGAGAACAGGACCCCGGCAAGAATAAGGAAGCTCACACCGGTAGGTGGGCCATAGTCATAGACCCACCCGCGCGGATAGAGCATCACAAGATTGTCAACTGACCAGCCGACCGCCTTACCGTGCTGGACCGTACGCCCTAGCAGGGCCGCTACGAAGCTACGCGAATGATCGGGGATCAAATTCCAGCACCATACAGGTGCAACAAAAAGCGCCAACGCCGCCCGGTACTTTCCCTCCAACCCCGACCACCACTGCAAAAGACCCCGCCCGTGGAGAAATACCGCATACAGCAGCATCGCAGCACCAATCACGAAGGCGGGATAGAGAAGTGTGCCGGCAAACTCACCCCACAACAGACCGCACGTCACGAGCAATCCAACATAGATTGTAAGCCCGACGCACCGAACTCTCGTGAACAGACTTCCTCGCCCCAACGGCAGAACAAGCCCCTTAAGCCAATCCAATAGCCGCCGCCTCGACGTGACGGACAACTCTGCCACCTCCACAACGACAACGGACACAATCCAGATGAGCCCGTAGTTATACTTCAGAAAGAAGAGCAACAACGCCACTACCGAGGCGAGGCAGTAAGCACCACACGAACCAATCCTCCGAGCCCGGCTGTACGCCATGAATGACGATAGCGTTAGGGCCACACCGGGAAGCTCCCGCATGATGAGCAGCGCGTACAGCCGGAATACCGGACTTGTGAGAAAAATACCAGCGGCCAGAGCCCCTGCGAAGATGCCGCGCCATCCGCAGTCTGCGCTAAACGCGATTGACAGGAGCAGTAGCGGGATCACAGCAAAACACGCTCCGCTCAGGAGCGAGGCAGAGGTGAAGCTCGACAGTCCAGTCCACTCCCCGGCAACAAGAAACGGAAACTGCAAGAGCGAGTAGGCAAATGGCCATTGTCCCTGCTCGTTAAGGTGTCGCAAGGCCTCAACGGGCCGCCCATGACAGATATCCAGCGCGAAACGGTGGGATTCAAATCCATTCTTGGCGGCGTCGCAAACAGGAAGCCGATCACTGTCGTGGACAACCATAAAAGAGTGGATGGCCACAGCCGAAGACAGCACACCAACGGCTAGCGTTATGACGACACGTGCGACACGGAGGTAACACGGCTTCACAACTCTCCTTGCAGCAGTGCTTGGTCTGCGGCGGCAACGGCAGCGGCAATCCGGGAGAGATCCCGCTCACGCAAGTCTGGATAGAGCGGGAGATGGACAATATTCTCGGCCACGTGTGCTGAATTTGGACAAACCCCGACACTCCCACCGAGCTCGGGAATCGAGGCGCAGTCAGACATGTAACCTGTTGCCGCGTCAACACCCCTCAGGCGAAGCTGCCGGGTGAATGCATAGCGGTTCTCACGCCGTAGCGCGAAGCTGACGTAAATGTGGTCACCCGCCGCATCGGCGGTCTGAGGAAGCCCCTCGCAACCAGCCTTCTGCAACAATGACACCAGTGCATTGCCACGCTCCCGACGCGCCTCATTCTTCGCATCCAGCGTCTTGAGCTGGCGAAGTCCTGCCCGTGCCTGGGCCGCTGTCGGGCGCCACTTGGCGCTGGCCAGCCGCGCTTCGCTTAGCGCCGACACCGGTTCTTCAAATGCGCTCTGTACAAAATCGGGGCCACGACCGTTTACCGTCTTAAGCAACAAACCAAGACTGGCGGAGAAGACGGGCCGACGAGTGGCCAGGCGCATTGCCAATGCCGTCAGTGATTCCTTTACCAGGCGCTTCCGCGCTGGGGCATGGAATTCCGAAATCATCTCCTTGATCTTCTGGTAGGTATCCGCATCTTTGCAGCTCACCATGCCACCGCCAAACGTCGTAAAATTCTTGGTGATTCCAAACGTGAAGTACGCAGCGTCCCCAACCGTACCGGCCTTCTTGCCCGCAACCGATGCCCCCATGCACTGCGCGCAGTCCTCAATGATGGCAATGCCCCGGCTCTGGCAGAGCGACTGCAGCGGCGATAGATCGCAGGTTCGTCCAAACAGATGCGTCGGAATCACCGCGACGGTTCGCTCCGACAGCACCGACTCAACAGATGCGCTAGAAAGCTCATAGGTGTCTGGGGTGATATCGGCATAGACCGGCTTGAGTCCAGCAAGTTGGATAACCGCGGGAATGGCAAAATAGGGGAACCCCGGGACAATCACCTCCGATCCGTCAGGATAGTCCAATGCTTGGAGGATGAGCCACAACGCCATACGACCGGAAGGCGCGAAGACAGCATGCTTGCATCCAAGATAGTCAGAGAAAGCGCGTTCGAAATCGTCGGTTGCGTGATTCGACGGATCGGCGGGGCAAATGGCACCGCTCAGAAACGCAAGAATTTCGGACCATCCTGCTGTCGGGGAAAACCTCGGTATCATGCGACGTACTCCTTTTAAGGCTGCGGGTAGATCGGGAGCGCTTTTGCTCCACCCGGATATTCGCCGCATATTACAGCCTAAGAGCACTACAATCAACTGCTCAACATTTCCAAGGATTTGATTGTTGAATTCATTCTGTGCAATTATAGGTAACATGAAACAAGAAGACTCCAGCAGGACCCCATTTCATCGGACCTCACTACCCGCAGGTGTAGCTCTATGCCTAGTCTGCCTATTGGCCATGTGCCAGCCAAGTGCCTGGGCCACTGCAACCAATGTCCAGAGCACAGGAAGCCATCCTCATCCACATCTCTACATCGACAGCGCAGGCGTCGCTGAGCTGAAGGCGGCTATCGGCAGCACACACTCCCTGATTTGGACGCAGGTCGTATCATGGGCAGATCAGCAGTTGTCTGCACCGACACCAGAGGTGCTAGAAGGCGATTTCAGACGGATTGGTGAGCGAATCCCATACGTAGCGATTTGCCACCTTCTGACCGGCGAGAAACGGTATTCGGAGTGCGCCATCAACACCATGCTGGCAATCACGGCTTGCGAGCACTGGGGCAACAACCGCGATATCGAAGCGGCACATTTGCTCTACGGACTCGCCCTAGGCTACGACTGGCTCTACGACGCACTCAGCCCCTCGCAACGCGAGAGCATTCGCAACAAAATCACCTTGCAGGGAATGCGCCTACACGCATCCTGCGGTCGGGTGCAACCGTTGCTGAACAATCATCATTTCGTTGAACTCGTAGCCCTGGGTGCCGCAAGCTTCGCACACATGCCTGGCCCCCTGCTTTCCAACTGGAACGCCTTTTGCACGAGCCTGGAGGAGCTCTGCGAAAGCGTGCATCCTCCGCTCAACAACCACACCGTTGTCAAGCTCTCGGCACTTGGTATTGCCGCAATGGCGCTTGCCCCTGACGCACCATCGTCTGAGTGGACTTCGTTTGTGAATCGCGAGTTCGAAAAGGCAATGCAGTATTTCGGTGAAGACGGAATGTCATGCGAGGGAATCAGTTACTGGAGTTACAGTGTGGAGTACATGTTGAAGTACTTTGCGGCTGCAGACCCGATTCTCGGCACCGACTTCCTCTCTCACCCGTGGATCCACAATGCAGCAGACATGCCGCTGTACTTCGCTTTGCCCCGAGAGTCATGGACGTCAGCCAACATGTTCATCAATGTCGCAGACTCTCCCCGATTCTGTTGGTACGGCCCCCACTACCAACTCTACAAACTAGCGGCGCTCACGAGTCGGCCTGAGGTGCAATGGCTCGCGAATGAGATTCAGAATTCCGGATTCACGCGCCACCACGCAGATTGGCTTGCTCTGCTCTGGTATGAGCCCGAGCTTCCCTCCAGCCCCCCTGATGCTCTCCCGCTCACAAAGCACTTCACCGACTGGGATCTCGCCGTCATGCGAAGCGGGTGGGCTGCGGATGCAACCGTATTGACATTCCGCTGCAGTCCCATCGGCGGCCATCAGCTCGCGGGCATCCGACGACCGGCCTATCCTGGGTCAGGACACTGCCATCCCGATGCCAATAGCTTCACGCTGTTCACCGAACGCGAATGGATCGTTCCCGATGCCGGGGCAACACTCACAAAGCATACAAGCAACCACAACACCATGCTTGTGGATGGGGCCGGGCAGCAAGGAGAGGGGGCGCGCTGGCTGAATAGCGAGCTTCAACTTCGCAACGAATGCAATCCCCGTTTCGTGCACAGTCAAAGCGCCCCCCTGTTCGACTATTTCGTCGGCGATGCTTCGAGGTTATATCGAGAAGAGGCTGGCCTCAGTAAATTCCTGCGGCATTTCATCTACGTGCGCCCAAACACTATCGTCATTGTGGACGAACTCAAATCCGAACAGCCAACAACCTTCGAATGGCTCCTGCACTCACCGGGGAATATCGCGATTGAGCCTGATGCACATGCACAGCTTCATATCAACGAAGCGTGCATAGGGGTCAAATGGAGCGGCTCATCACCGCTCACGCCCACAACAGAAACCATGACCGTTGAAGCGGAATACCCCAACGAAGACTGGCGCGCTCTCAACACCCTCTCCCTGAAATCGGGCAGGACCAACAGAATGTGGATCGCCACCGTCATGGCGACAAGCAAGGAGACGATGAAACAGGTCGCTCTGGCAGAGCCAGTTCCTGGCGAACTGAGCATCACCGTTCAAACCGAAACAGAGCCTATGCACCTCTCCCTGGTCGGCATTGGAACTCCGCGCAGCTCCGTCAGCATTTTGGAACCACCTGAGCGTTGATCCCGACCTGGCCGTGCCCTCTATCGGTAGTCCTCTGCGGTCATGACTCGAGCCTTAGCCTTACCAGATTCAACCCGCTTGAGAATCTCCCTAACCTTCCGGATACGACGGCTCTCATAGGCCTCGACCGCCTCTGGCCTGACCGTCCGAGCCGGCAGGCGGGCCATCCAATTATCAATTTCATCCTGCCTAACCTTATCACCCTTGCAAATGGGATCGCACTCAACGCGAGCCCTCCAGACTCCCGGGGTCACCCGTCCGAGAATGAAGTAGTTGTGCCCAGGCTTGAGTGTCGCCTTCACAATTGACCAGTTCTCGGCCTGTGCGAGAAAAACGTGCTCACCAGGAGTCGTTTCATAGGGCATGCGATAGGCCCCCTCGAGGATGCCAACGAACTTATCACTGTCCCAAATGCCAAACTTGATGGCCCCACCAAATCTGGTGGGACGAATAAAATGGACAACTGCGGTTTCCGGAGTGGGCATAGGAGTCGTCACCAGATCCTGCATTGCATTGCTTCGCCCCAAGCTCCTGCAACCTGTCATTGTCATCGCCAGCAAAGATACCAATACCAACCCCTTGACTACTCGAAAGCCCTTCTCCATGACGCATCTCTCCTATGTTGTTGTGCAGGGGACACACAGAAAGCCATACGCCCCGTTGAACGTTGTCGAGGACGTTAGCAGCGAGGCTATAGGCTATCAAGCTTTTGTGCAATTCTCTAGATATTCGCCAGTTTTTCGCGATCTTCACGGAAGTGTGTAGTTGAACGGTGCAGGTGTCATGATCAGCTATCATTGTCCCGATCTTTGTCCCGATCCTCGTCGGATTCATCATTGTCTTGATCGTTGTCTCGATCTTCGTCATATCTCCGGCAGGGGATACGTGAAATCCAGTATCTATTGACAAGGATCGAGACGAAGATAGATCTGATGCCCCGAAAGGGCTTGACATACTAGCCCAGGGCAACGCCCTCGTTATACCTCACATAATACCACAGGTCTGTCATCCTGAGCTTGCCGAAGGATCTCAACGCGTGTTGAGTACATGAGATCCTTCGGCTGCGCTCACTGCTAGCCCCCACCCGAGAACCTTCTTGACCGCAGATGGACGCGGATTTCTAGGATAAAGGATGATAGTGATGCAAGAATCTGGCTATCAGAGAGCGAAAAGGCCCTATGGCGTCCAAAACATCTCCGTATCCGTACCCATCCGCGCCCATCTGCGGTTGAATCCCCTTATGAGATTGGCTTCGTGTCTGGTTCAGCCCCTTTTCGGAAGGGGTTCTGCTAGCAGATCCATCCAGAACCCACGATCCGGTCTTCGTCGTAGAAGACGGCAAGCTGGCCGGGCGTGATGGCAAACTGGGGTTCATCGAATGTTGCGGAAAGAGAGCTCCCCTCTCCCTCCGAGATCTGACAGGGCGCGGCACGGTGATTGTAGCGCACCTGGCAGAGGAGACTCATGCCGCATTGAGGCTGCTTCGAGCTCCACTGCACATCCCGCAGCCTGACGTCCCGGCTCATAGAGAGCTCACGCTCACCCACGACGATTCGATTGTGCTCTGCATCAATCTTGATGATGAAGATCGGGTGCCCCACGGCAACGCCCAGTCCTTTGCGTTGTCCAATCGTATAGTGGTGGACCCCTCGGTGCTGGCCCAGGATATTGCCTTCAACGTCGACAATGTCACCCGGACCTTGCGTCTCGAGACTACGCAGGTCAATCCACTCACCATGCGTCCCCTCTGTCACGAAGCAGAGCTCCTGGCTCTCTCGGCTCTTGCGCGCCTCAAGATCGAAGTCCGCAGCGAGCTGCGAGACCTCACGCTTCTGCATCTCGCCGAGAGGAAAGAGCACATGCTTCAACTGCTCCTGCGTGAGCCTCGACAGGAAGTAGGACTGATCCTTAGTACGATCCACTCCGCGCACGAGCTGTCGGCTACCCTCATATTCTGAGAGGCGGACATAGTGCCCTGTCGCGACGGTGTCAGCCCCCAGTTCCATTGCACGCTCAAGCAGGATGCCAAACTTGATCTCGCGGTTGCAGTCCACGCAAGGGCTGGGTGTCTTCCCGGCAAGATAGGAGGTCATAAAGGGATCAATCACGCTGGACTGGAAGCCGTCGCATACATCTACCACATGGTGGGCAATGCCAAGCTGTGCACACATCGTGGCGGCTCGCAGGACATCCTCATCAGCGCAGCACCGCGAGTACTCCTGCGTCATCTTGGCCGTAACACCAAAAACGCGATACCCCTGTTTCACGAGCAGAGCCGTCGCAACGGCGCTGTCCACCCCGCCACTCATGCCGACGGCAACTACGCCACTCGTGTTCGGGTCTAGAGCTATGGTTTCGATTGTCATTCCATTCTGCACGGGTTCATGGGCTGCACTGCCGCTATCTGTGGCCTCAGCTCTTCGTTAACCGGATACCATCAGAGTCAATGGAGACCAGGCGCTGCTTGTACACAGAACCAAGAGCCTTCTTGTAGTTCTTCTTGCTCACGCCAAAGCGTGCATGAATCTCATCGGGGGAAGTCTTGGCCGTAATCGGCAGGAAACCACCATTTTCTTTGAGAAGGTCCAGGATCATTCCGGCAATACCGCCGATTTTCTCGTACCCCGGCTTCTCAAGCAGAAGGTCAATCTTGCCGTCGTCACGCACCTTCTTGACGTACCCGACGAGCGCTTGACCCACGTCCAACCGTTGGAATACTTCGTTGTGATAGAGCACGCCCCAGTAGGCATCGTTAACAATCGCCTTGTAGCCCAGGTCAGTTCGCTGTGCGATCAGGAGGTCGACGGCCTCGTCGGGCTTGTAGCCACACGGCTCCAAGCCGAGAAACCGGTCGAGCTTCGTCGAGCCAACAATGCGATTCGATCTCTCATCCAGATAAGCCCTGGTGATGTAAGAACGCCCAACGCTCAATTTCAGCCTTTGTTCACGGAAGGGGACAAGGAGCTCCTTGCTCAGCCCCCAGTCCATAAACGCACCGACATCCTCAATGGCCGAGACGCGCAGCAAGGCGAACTCGCCGACACAAACGTGAGGGGTCTGGGTCGTCGCCACGAGCCGCTCTTCAGAATCCAGGTAGATGAAGACGTCGAGCGGCTCATCAACCCTGCACGCATTTGAGGCCAACTTGCGAGGCAACAGAATCTCGCCCTTCTCCTCGCCATCCAAGTAGAAGCCGAATTCCACCTCTCTGGTAACCCGTAGCGAATTGATCTTTCCGATCTCAACCATGATAGCCTTATCTCCAGTTCGCTTCCTGCTTGATCCCTTTGTCATCTAATGACACTATTCCCGTCTCATTGAAACGAAAACAAGACCATACAGCACGGAGAGTCAACATGGAAGAGAGCATCAGAGCCAAACTTGAAGAAATGCGCGGTTTTCTGCAGGCGGATGGTGGAGACATGGATGTCGTGGAGATTGACGGCACGAATGTTAAACTCCGACTCAAGGGCGCTTGCGGCACTTGCCCACACGCCACAATGACCATCAAGCAGGGCATCGAGCGCCTTCTGCGCGAACAGGTCGACGAGAATATCCTGGTCGAACAGGTTCAGTAGGTCTCCAGATTTCCGCACTAGACCTTAAATAGGCGAGTCTTCCACGGGCTTCGACCCCTGCGAGCTTGCCTCGCAGGTGAATCAGCTTGTTAGCCAGTACGATTCTCCACACTCCAAAGTCCCCGAGCCTGTGCGGGAGCGAATAGAGAGTATCGCTCATCTTCTCGCACCAAACAGGCTCAAAGTGCTGTTGTCAAGGGCCTTGGCGATCAAGCTCTCTCACCCGCGAGGCAAGCTCGCGGGGGTCGCTCATGGAACGCGCTTGTATAGGCACCAGAGCCGG
>JABGOW010000404.1 GCA_018645275.1 Verrucomicrobiota bacterium | reverse complement strand
GTCTGTTGATACGGTTATTTCCCAAATCCACGACCAGGCCAAGGAATCTCAGAAAAGCGCTTCGGTACTCGGTATGGTCGAGGAACTGGAACCTGGCGAAGCACAACGTCTGATGGCCCACCCGCTGCCACATTGGGTGGAAAGCATGACCGTGAGCTACCTGCAGGCAAACAGTGGCCGGGCAGAAAAAAAGCGATGTACGTGGGATCTTGAGTGGCCGGACGGCGAGGTGTTTTCGAATATTGTTTTCACAGGAAAAGATGCCGACGATATGCCTACCGCTCGCCATCTGACATTGGAGGACAGCAGGGTTCGCGGTCTGGCAATGAGTTTGCCTCGGGTGGCAAAGGGACAACCGATACCATCTATCGTTATTCCGGGAGTCGCGGATGAAGTCACAGGTTTCTGGTCTCTCTGGGAAATCACCATCCACACGGACCTGCCTGCCGAAGCCTCGGCGAAGACAGGTGACTGGAATCAAAGGCGGGTAATAGCCGTTTTCCTGCACGATGACGGCCGGGTACTCATGCCTACGGCTCGCCATATCTGGAATCAATTACTGACGGTTTCTCCAGGGATTCATGGACACCTTGCGGGCGATCTTGCGCGTGATGCATTTGATCGGGTCATGGAAGTTGCAGAAAAACAGGGAAAAGCAATCTACGACGAACTTGTCCAAATCCACCGGGAACGCCTGACCCGTGAACGTGACAAGGGAGCGTATGCCTTTGCCGCACGGCGCAGGGCTGTAGAACGTATCGGGCTGCCACAAGTTCGGGATCACCGACTGGCCCGCCTGGATCGGGAGGAACGCGAATGGCATGTGCAAGTGGAACGTAGAGCTCAGATTTTCCCGGAAATGATACCTCTTCTTCTGATCCGTTTGAATGGGGGAGGTGTTAATGATTAGCTGGCGTGACCAGATTCTGAAGGAGTTCACGCCCCAGGTCTGTCGCCTGACGCTGGTGGCCGACCCGGATGGCCTTCTGCTTGAAGAAGGCATTCTGCACACGATTCGTGAGCGGGGTTTCGAACTGATCCCCTTCGAAGATCACGTCGCATTCCGCTACGCCTACGAGTCCAAATTCCGCTCTCGATGGGACAACGGTGAGCACCCTGATCTGGTGGTCGTATTGAGATCACCTTCAAACGATCTGGATTCTCTACCCTACGATCTCTTGCAGGCAGGACGAAGGCTGTCATTTAATCTCGGAGATCTGTTCCCTAATTTGAGTTACCCTGTGATTGCTGCGTTGGACGCACAGGATCTTGAAGCACTCTTTCGAGCTCAGCTCCAGCATACACCCGGCAACATGGGGAACAACGCAACAATGGAATTTGCGCTACGCCACGTATTCGAGATCTCACCTGAGCTGATTAAGCGGCCATCCGATCTTCTGCGTGTTTTACTACGCCGCCATTATCGGCGCCGGCGAATACCTGCCATCCTCGACCAGCGTTTTATCCAGGTGCTGAGGCAGAACGAGCTGTTCGAAGAATGGTCGCTCGATAAAATCACTTCCAACCGCGAAGCATTCTTTACCTTCCTGCAAGAGCGTTGGTCGGTTTTCCTGGATCGTATGGCTCCCCAAGGACAAGCAGCAAGGACAGTGAGCGAAGACAAGATGGCTTACCTGTCTGCGTGCCACGCACAGGCAGGTGGACTCCAATACTCCGGTCCATTAGACCTGCCCTTCGACCACGACGACGTTCGCGTCTATATTGACAACCTGTTCATCGAGGGATTGCTCCATTCAGTCTCTCACGATAACGCCGGTGATTTGACGTCAACCTGGGTTGGAATTGGTATCCGGACCGATCCGAAAAAAGATCGCCGGTACAGACTGGATGGGTTGATTGAGACGATCCAGGATACCATTCCCATAGGGGATGCCAGGCACTCAGACTGGTTCCACTTTGGGTATGCCTATGCTGAAATCAGCATACTCGAACACGCGTTGGGCAATGGATTGTCAAGTGATGCCAAGAAGCGTATCGCATCACTGCGTTTATCCGTTGATTCGGCATTCCTCACGTGGGTCCAGGACCGGTTTTCCGGTCTGACAAACCTACCCCCCGTACCACCGGCAATGCTCCATCATATCCCAAGAATGTTGGCCGGGAAAGTCGGTGACTCACGTGAAAAGAAAATCGCATTTCTGCTGATGGATGGTTTGGCTTTGGACCAATGGATCGTCTTGCGTGATGTTTTGAAATCTCAAAGACAAGACTTGGCATTCCGCGAAAGTGCCGTGTTTGCATGGATACCCAGCGTCACGCCAGTGTCCCGGCAGGCAGCCTTTGCCGGTAAACCGCCGATTTACTTCCCCGCGAGCATCAACACCACGAACAAGGAACAATCTCTGTGGACTCAGTTTTGGGCGGATCAGGGACTTACAGGGTCCGCTGCAACCTACGCAAGGGGCCTTGGAGACGGCGATATCGACAAGGTTCGAGAGATTCTATCACACCCGAAGATTCGTGTTGTAGGGCTAGTTGTTGACAAGGTCGATAAGATTATGCACGGCATGGAGCTGGGTTCCGCCGGCATGCTCAATCAGGTACGCCAATGGGCTATGCAGGGCTTCATGTCCGAACTTATTGACACGCTTCTCGACCAAGGCTTTCAGATATTTTTGAGCTCCGACCATGGCAACATTGAGGCAAGAGGTTGCGGGCGACCAGCTGAAGGTGCGGTCGCGGATGTACGGGGCGAACGTGTTCGCGTGTATCCGAATGATCTATTGCGGGCAGCGGTCAAGGAACGCTTTCCGGATGCCATAGAATGGCCGTCGTCTGGTCTGCCGGATGATTATCGCGCCCTACTGGCTCCACATCGAAAGGCATTCATTCGGAAAAACGAAACCATCGTTGGCCAC
>JABGOW010000523.1 GCA_018645275.1 Verrucomicrobiota bacterium | reverse complement strand
AGTCTCCGCGCCTCCGTGGTGTGTTCCCTCCCCTGTATGGGACGCTAGTGATTTGCTATTTTAATGAACTGACTATACCGCGTATTCATCTCATCCACTGAGGGAACCTCGGCTAGGGTGATGCGGATGCGATATCTCAGTGTTAACGTCTCACCCTGCTTTATTTCCGTCTCTACAAAACACCCGAAACGGCCGTAATCGCGATAAGCCGAATAGAGGGTATCCTTGGGATTGTCCGAGTGGTTCATATGCTGAACCGTATATTTCTGGCCTCTCAGATCATAGGTTTCAGCTACCCATGGCAGGTCCTTGTCTTTCTTAGGATCGATACCCGCCTGGTTGAAAAGGTATTTGGCAGACTTGTTTTCAAAGACGTCCTGATGCGGACGATATTGGAAGCCGGCATGCTCCGGATCGCCCGCGAGCGTTACATCACCCTCTATCGCCTTGAGCTTAGATTCGAAGTCCATAAGAAGATGCGCATCATCCGTATGATAGACGGTGACAGTGCGGATCTCTTCGATGCACTGGGTCTCGCCGCCTGTCATGAACCAGTCGATCTGAGTGGAGAGCACGCTCTTCGCTTTGTCGGCTTCCTGAGCCAGGATCTTATTATGCTTCTGAACCGCGCCTCCCCCCATGTGCCAGAGGTCGCTAAGCTGTCCGTTATGGGTCAGTTTATTCCATCCAAGAAAGATGCCCCGATGGTGTGTATATTTATGACCCGCCCCCTTCGTGAGGGTGTCCTCTCCCGTTTCATCCATCACGTGGTAAAACACCTTATAGGTTTCGAGTGCCTTATCTTTGGTTGAGTTGTCAAATTCGTACATATATCTCAACCGCGCTTTGCCCTCCTGCATGACGTCAAGGTACTTTCCTTTTGTATCCTTAAACCCATCCGCATGGGTGACTACGGGCATCGTCATGACACAAAGGAACAGTAGCGCAGCCCTGAAAAGACTGTTTTGACGGCGCGGGTTAGGTTGTTTCGAATTTTTCATAATGATTTGATCCTGGTTCGGTTTGACCCTGATGTTGCGGAAGTGGACTTCGTCTTGTCTGGGCTTACAGGCGGTAGAACTCTTGTCAGGAGGTGCATTGATTACAGTATTGTCGAATCTGTGTCCCATATACGCTACGGGAGTCGTCATTCTCGCTCTGGGGACGCGAGTTCTGGAAGTACCGCTTGGATCTCTGGTGCGTTCATAAAGAGGTTCCAGCAGAGCTTTGTGCGGGCATTCTCGATCATGGGTGCTATCGGTCCAGCGTCAATGCCCAGCAGCACGGGTGCCACCCAATCCTCAGTCAGATTGAAGGCGTCGGTGAAACCATAGTCCTTCCAGAGCTCGGTACCATGCTCCAGATACAGCTCTTTCAAACAGACGAGGCTTTCCCGGGGGACGTAAGGGATAGACGATAGCGCCGCGGTTGGTGCAATGGTGCCGTCGTCACGCTTGCCCGGGCGATGCCCAAGATAGCCATTTGGGTTTGCACTGGAGGTCAGCCCCCAAAGTAGCGAACCATACCCCTTGAACGTATCCGCTTTGGAGTCCATATACTTGATCTGCACTTGGCAGAACTTTCGGAAGTGATCAAAATAGCTTTCGCCTCGATAGTGGATCTGCCGAGGATCCAGCCCCATGTACGAATAGTGGGTCCAGAATAGTGGAGGACCAATACCCTGTCCCAATGTCATAGGGATGCCAAACTCGGTTCGATCTACCCCATACCGAGCATGCCGCCATGCCTTGTGGTAGGAGTCACGATGAATGGGGTGCGTTGGGGAAGCCAGCGCCAGCACATAGAGGATCGCCGCCTCGTTGAACCCCCGCACAGGATGGTTCTTCTCCCAACCGTAGTCTGGAGACCAATGCCAGTATATCGGACCGCCCTGTTTGCCGCGTGTGAACCAATCCCATTCAATCCCCTTCCACAGGGAATCAGCCAGCTTTCGGATCTCGCGCTCTTCAACGGAATCCCCCGTGAAGTACTCACGCAGCACGATAAACCCCGACGCCAGGAATGCGGTCTCCACCGTGTCGGCACCGTTGTCCTGTGGCCCGGCAAAGTGGCGTGTCTTGCCGGTATCCCCAAATAGCCAGTGCGAGAATGCCCCATGGTATTTCCGTGCTTTCGTATCCAGAAAACGGAGCATCTGAAGCGCCCACGCAATGCCCTCGTCCCGCGTAATGAACCCCCGCTCGACGCCCACCACCAGGTTGAACATCCCCATGCCAGTGGCGCCTGTTGTGCACAGCCGGCGTACATCACGCACCTGGCCAACATACCTAGGTCTGATGTCACCAGCCGCCCTAGCAGAACGCGGCGGAGTCTTCTCTCGGGCCAAGCCCGACACAGGATGTCGCCAGTTGTAGAAGTAGCGGAAGGAGGCCTCCTGGACCTCAGTCACGAGTTCTTTCAGGACGATCTCGCGCGGTGACGCCTCAACGACAGGCGACCATGCGGACACTCTCTTCTTGCCATCTTTGGATACCAGGATCGCACGCACCCGGTATGCATATGGACCGGTCGTGTTCCCAAGGAAGTCCCCATAGACATTGGTGGTCCAGAGCAGCTTGTTAATGCGCCGAAACGCCTTCTCCCCCGGCCCCTGCCGCTCAATCTCAAAGAACAGGGCTTCGCCTTGATCCCATAAGATGTCTACCCGTCCAGAGCGACTTAGGGCGCGAATGCTTTGGAGTTCAGTGACAGGTTCTAGTGTCTCAGAACGTGCGGTCAAGACCACCGCCACAACGATCAAGAAAGCCCAAAACGAAAGGTGTTGTTTTCGATGTCTCATGCCATCAAACCAGCCCGCCAATGTTGCTCCCTTTCAGGGAGCCTTGGTCTCTGTTGCCGATCATGCGGGGGTTTCACCCCCGCCTATCATGTTAC
>JABGOW010000522.1 GCA_018645275.1 Verrucomicrobiota bacterium | reverse complement strand
CCATGCCTCACCCCGTCCCCGCTCGCCTCTCACCTCATTTGGGGCGTTGAATTTCTTATCCGTCAGCGTCCGCTCTGCGCGGCCTTCATCCAATCGCAGAGGCACCGTCTGGTAGCGCGTCCTGCCATGGTGGCGCCTACCGGTCCATTCGAGCCTGCACCATGGCACTTCCAGGCTCAGGGGTCGCAGAAGGAACCAGCCGATGACGAACGGGATGGCGATGCGAATGAGCCGCGAGGTCACAAAGCTTCCAGGCCCCTTACGGCGAAAGGTCATTCGACGAGCGTGACGCCGCCGACATGCTTACCTGGCAGAGCTCCGGTGGCTTCAGCGTCGATGCCTCCGTGCGCATCGAGGCCAAAGATCGTGCGGGCATAGAGCGACTCGTCCGCGGAGAAGCCTTTGAATTCAATGCGTGCAGATGGATTACGAGATCTGCCGGTACGAAGCGGGCCCACCTCCGTAGCGAAGGTGGGCCCCTGTTATTCCGATAAAACCCGCCCAAAAAGCAGGCTGGGTGAGGATCTATGCTATGTCAGCTGCCCGGGAGACCCGCACCACCCATTGGTGCCCAATTAGCCGTTATCAGGCTTACACCCTGGTTCGTGACCTCCCATACTGAAGATACCCGAACCGAGTAATCGACAGTTTGGCCATCTAGCATGTACTGACCTGTGTTGTGATGGGTCGCGACAGCGCGGGTCATCATGTCGTTGAACATCACGTCGACGTCGTTTGCGGACATCGATAGCCAATCTGTTCCGTTGGCAGTAGCCATGTATTCTGCAGCGGTCATAACCGAGCAAGGCACCATGCTCGACAGGCACATGACTGACTGATCAGAAAGGACTGCAGCTGTTTCTTCTTCGGGTGCGTCGGGGTTGGCTAGGACCTCTACGGCATCCACCACTGACTGTCTGAGCTCGTCCTTATTCGCCAGACGCCAGTACATGCCAACACGCTCACCGAATACAGTTGCGCCACCGCGGTCGACGGCGTGTTGCTGGTGACGAACAGCTCCCTCATAATCTCCAAAAATAGCTGAGATTTCGGCGAAGGAATCATGTGCATTCGCTTCGTTATAAAGCCTTAAATAAGAACGAAGGAAGTCTCTGGCTTTAACTTCGTCGGTGTCCACGCCGTCCCCTTGGGCGTATGCGTATGCCAGCGTGTTGAACGATCCGGCCGCAAGCGAGGGAAAGCGCTCTGCAAAAGCCATGTGTCCATCTATGGCCGATCCTACGTTTTCACTCCATGACCCCCAGTAGTGAAATAGGGCATCATCCGGCATGTCTTGGGCCATTTCATAGGATGCGTTTGGCCCGTTTGAGGAATTCATCACCTCTAGCCAAGCCATTTCTGATGGCGTCCCTGAGACATCGGCGAGCGCCGCAATCTGTGACGAGCGCGTTCCCCACTCAGACCCGTTCGCCATGTCTGCGAGAGCGATCTTTGCAGCGATACAGTTAGGGTCTGCGACGAGCGCCGCCTGGTACATGCCTTTCGCCCGGCCATGCTCGACGTTGCCCCACGCCGTGATTCCTTCGTTCACTATCGTATGAGCTACATCCGAGCAGCTGGTTTCACTCAGCCACTGATCTTGTGCGCTTATGCTCGCGGGCCCGAGTGCGGCAACGATGGCCGCAAAGGTCAGGACGCGGTTTCGGGAGATCATAATCGTTTCGTCTTATCGGTTAATGTTATGAAGCAAGAGAAGAGGGACAGATAACTTCTCTGAGCTTTGGGGGCTACGAGCCGCCCGTTTCTGGAAAACTACACCAAGTCTGTTTTAGTCCCACCTAGTCCGGAGTTCCAGCTACCCGTCGTTAAGTAGTAGATTACTCCTAAGAGTTGATTCTCTAAGCCGATAAAATACCAATGAGGGGCGTAGACCTCTCGCTGACATTCAAGGCATCGCGCATGAATGAATCATGGCGTCGCCCTGACGATCATGGCCTGCGCCGCGTGATACTCGTGGTGTGGGCCATAATCGTTGGGGCCGGACTGTATCTGAACTGGAAGTACCTCGCGGTCGACTTTGAAGGTACGCTTGAAGTCGTACGGTTTCATGTACAGAGCAACTTTTGGATCGTGGGCTCCGTTTACCTTCTGCTAATTAGTTTACGTGGTCTCGTATTCATCCCAAGCACACCAGTCTTGTTGATAGGTGTGGTGATTTTCCCTCCGTGGCAGAACTATTGGATCAATCTTATCGGGATAGTGCTCTCGAGTTTTATCGTGATAACCGCGATCCGCCATTTTGGATTTGGTGCGTCCCTCGAACAACTTCGACAATCCAACTCACGCTATAAGAAACTCGAAGCGCAGTTAGGGCGATTCGGCTCACCGATAATCGTAGGGTGGAGTTTTTTCCCACTGGTACCGACCGATCTGATCGTTTACCTAGCAACCCTGATCCGAATCCGCACCGCAGTCATTCTCCTGTCAGTACTTGCTGGAGAGGCCGTTCTTATGGCGATATATGTGTTTGGTGGAGCTGCATTATTGGGTTCGCTGATCGCGGTTTGATGCTGTCGGGCTGTGCTTTCCTCTTCCTCTAATAACTCCTGTTGAAATCTTGTTGTCCCGTGCCATCCTCCTCTGGGCTGTTTGGGTTGCGGCTGTCGTCCCAACTAACAGTGCTGCTCAGGTAGATCCTGAAAGACGGCAACCGGTTCCCCCGGAGGATCTTCCACGACCTCAGCTGGTCGCATTCCGGGCACAGGGGAACGTAGTCTTGGATGGGATTCTAGATGAGCCGTCCTGGAGCTTGGCAGACAGTACCGACGGGACCTTGTGGTTGACTCAACCCACGGCCGGATTCCCCGCGCGGGATCGTACAAGGAGACTTCCTCCTCGACCAGACCCCGGCCTTCGATCCTACCCAGGCCGAGT
>JABGOW010000459.1:2130-2899 GCA_018645275.1 Verrucomicrobiota bacterium | reverse complement strand
CTGATGTACTTGTTTGCCCTTGTCTTGCCCTTCGCCGGCCTGCTCTGGGTCATGGCGATCAAGCGCTTCATGGGTGGTGACATTTACCGGAACAATGTGACGCCGGGGGTCTACCCCAAATGGAGCAGAATGCATCTGCGAACCTGGTGTATCGGGCGGCTGGAAACTTCAGTGCTCCGCCCCCTGAGTACAGTGTATCGCAGTGCACCGCTCATGGCATACGTATTGCGTCGGCTTGGGGCCACCGTGGGCGACAACCTTCAGTGCGCGCACGGCGTGGCGTTCTCCGGACCACTGGACTTACTCTCCATCGAGAGCAATGTGGCCATCCAGGCCGGCGCGTACATACACATGTCGAGGTGGTTGGGACAGGATCTGCATTTGGGCCCTGTTCACCTTGAGAGCGGCTGTAAGATCGGAATACGGGCAGCCGTCGCCAACCATGTGACGGTGGGCCGCGGCACCTGGATCACGCCGTTTACGCCCATCCTCAGCGACGTGGGTTCAGAGGAGATGTGGGAGGGAGCCCCGGCGCGATTCGGTGGTCGTTACACCGAACTGAAGCGTACGGCGAACAGCTGCCGGTACGCATACCCACCCTGGTTCATGGAAACCCTCAACATCCTCATGCAGATCTTCCTGGACTTCTGGCTCATGGTAGTCCCCACCGCCGTGGTCACCTGGTTTGCCGTCACCTTCATACCCGTCGGAGAAACGGGACTCGCCAGTGACTACTTCAAGATGACGCCGCTGCACGAGATTGTCTGGC
>JABGOW010000459.1:0-2120 GCA_018645275.1 Verrucomicrobiota bacterium | reverse complement strand
GGGCATCTACGCCTTCATCACCACCTGGGTCGCCGTCGTCCTGATCTCAGTGCTGAGCTGCCTCTTTCTTCGTTGCACCGCCGCCTCGCCGGGGCTGTACCCCTCGCGCGGGCTCAAGGGCGCTCTCCTCATGTACAGAATGAAGAAAATGAACCAGATCCAGAGCCAGTGGACCTGGACCATCACCGGGCAATACCTGCGCGCACTCGCGGGTATGCGCTTCCCGCGCCTGGGCGCTTCGGAGTGCGATCTCATGTTCAACCTCGTCCCGGAGCTTGCCAGCGCCGACTCCCAGGTGTTCTGGTCCAATGGCTGTTTCACAAACATGCTCGACTATGGGGCCGAGCACATAAAACTGTCCCAACTCGACATGCCCCGGAATTTCTTCAGCGGCAACAACAGCGTCCTGGAGTACGGGCAATTCCCATCCAACTTCCTGCTGGGTGTCTCCACGCCGGGAAATGACAACCGGTTCCGGCGCCAAATGCGATCGCGGCTCGGCGAACCGATCACGGTGGCGGGAAACCCACCTGTAAAGTTTGCGAGTGCGCACTTTGAATCTGAGAATGAAGCCCGGAAACTGCCTGGCCTCCCCCTCTTCCTGGCACGTGTCTTCTTAAATGACATTTTCAGCATCGGCATTCTGCGCATCGCCAACATACCCGTCTATATAATTCTGTACACCAGCCTGCTGCGCTTGGACGGACATTTGATCGTCAGCGCGTTCATTGCTTTGATTCTCGCAGAAGTCATCCTCGTTATGTTCTGCGCCGCAATCAAGCATCTCTTTGTCGGCAGCAAATGGGGTTCTGCACATTCGACACCGTTCTGGTCCTGGCGGCACTTCAGCTACTTTTTCGCCCAGGACTGCTTTTTCGCCTGGTGTAGGATACCCCTGAGAATTTTTAGAGGAACGGTACTCTCGAATATTATCCTGCGGGCCATGGGGTGTCGGATCGGCAAACGGACCCTCGTAACCTCGCCTATGCAGGCATCCGACTGGAACGCGGTGAGCTTCGGCAGCGATTGCATGGTCAACGGCTTCCTGCAGTTTCACACCTTCGAGAATATGATGCTGAAAGTGAAGCGAACCGACATCCGGGACGGCAGCGCCATCAACTTCGGCGCCACAGTTATGGGGGGTGCGGTCATCGAGCCCGGGACAACACTCTTGCCATTGAGCCTGGTCCTGAAAGAGATGCACCTGCACACCGGCACCTATGAGGGCAGCCCCACGGAGCCTGTAAGATGACTAGAGACCATAGCGACCCGGTTACCGACCTTTTCGCCGCCGACACGCGCGATTTGACACCGGCATCCGCGCGTCATGCGGCTTGCGTGTTGTATGCGCCGGTTTCGCGCGATCCCGAGGTGACGAGGCGTTGCGCGTCGGTCTTGTCAGATGCTGAGTTGCAGAGGGCAGACCGCTTTGTGGCACAAGGCGACAAGGCCCTGTTCCAACAGCGCCGAGCGTTTCGTCGTTTTTGCGGCGCTACCGTGCTCGGTTCGTCGCGGCCCTTATGGCAGATCGTTTTCGAGGAGACGGAAAACGGGCGGCCCTACCTTTCCGAATTACCGGATTTCTGGTTTAGTTTTTCCTCTTGCCGGTTCGGTTTTCTCGGGGCGTGGTCGTCGACGCATGGGATCGGCGTCGACATCGAAGATCAAACGAGGAGTCTGGAGGCTGTGGAACTCGCTCATCGGTTTTTTTCGGGAGTCGAGGCGAATGCGGTTGAAGGGGCAGGCGGCTTGGAGCGCTTGCGGACTTTCTTCCGATTCTGGAGCCTTAAGGAAGCGGCGTTGAAATCCATCGGGGAGGGATTGCCCTTTGGCCTCGACGCCTTCCAATTCGAGTTGAACCCAACCCTGCGTGTGGTTCATGCGCCCCCTGGCCACGGCGGACCCGAGCAGTTTGACGCCCACGTGATCGAGGGAACTGACAATTGCGCCGCTCTTGTCATCCGGAGCCTGGCCTGACAGCTACGGCATTGACCCCGCTATGATTCGTACGTCAAGACGAATGATATATTATTGCTCATAGAGGTCCGAGGTTTTGCGCACAAGCGATACCGTTGACAACACCGACTGGCTGAAAACCGCCGCAATCATCCTGGTCGTGG
>JABGOW010000520.1 GCA_018645275.1 Verrucomicrobiota bacterium | reverse complement strand
CAGAATTCGAAAACTCACACGTTCCCGAAAAGCGCGCTTTTGGGACAGGCTCTAGCTATATGGCTAGTGGGTTCTGGAAGAGGTAGGACTATGTACCTTCACGGGGCATTGTTAGTTCTTAAGCCTTGAGGCTATTTCATAACCGGGACCGCAATTCCTCGCATGATGACCCGCTGTGCGAAGATGAACACGATCAAGGTGGGTAGTCCGGCGAGAGACAGCGCGGCCATATGCATATGTGGCGGGGCGATCTGTTTGAACTGATAGAGAAACACCATCAACGTCCACATGCTCTCATCCTGACAGATCAGAAACGCCCACATAAAGGAGGCATAGGCTGCGGTGAAACTGCCCAGGGCAATCACGGCCAGAATAGGCTTCGCCATGGGCAGTGTGATCGTACGGAACATCTGAAACTCCGAGGCACCGTCAATCATGCCCGCTTCGTAGAGCTCTTTAGGGAGGCTGTCAAAATACCCTTTGAGCAGGAATATTCCCATGCCCTGTACCAGGTTGGGGAGAACCAGCGCGGCATAGGTGTTGAGTAGGCCGAGTTTCTTGATGAGCAGGAAGTTCGGGATCATGGTGACAGCCTGCGGAAACGACATCACTGCAACCAGAAACAGCAGGATTTGGTTGGCATAGCTGAGTTTGAACCGGCTCAAGGCATAGGCAGCCATCGGTTGGACGGTCAGGCTGGCCAGAACCCAGAAGAAGACGAGTACGAGCGTATTGCGCAACGCATAGCCGTTGGAGAAGATATACCCCAGAACGCGAGCGTAGTTGGATGTCAGGAAATAGCGGCGATAGTGGCTCTGCTTACTTCTGAACTCGAGTAGATCTGCCTGCTTGAATGGTGGACGGATATCAGCGAAAGAGGAGAAGGCCGTGCCATAGGCCGCATTCACGGCGTCAATACCGGGGCCATATTCACCTATGAGAAATTGTCGAAACGCTCCGTACATGTGGTAGTACTCGACCTGTTCCACAGGCAGCGAATCGACGAAATGGGTCCAATACCGGGCCAGCATGTCGTCAGCAGGCATTGTAGACGACCATGCCAACTCGCCAAAGTAATCTCGGGGTTCAGTCGATCGTCCGTGAGACTGCGCTATAACTCGGTTAAAGGTCGCTGGGGCACGAGCAATTTCATCTTCAGCAAGAATCGAGGCTTTGAAGTCCTCCAGATGGTCGCCCCGCACCGTGGCGTGACGCATGGGATAGACCTTGTGTGTAAACGTCATCCAGAGTGCACGTTCCCGGGCGTTGTCAGGGGGTTCCGGGCTGAACTCGATATCACGGAACGCGGAGTATGCTGTCCCAGCTTCGCGGTTATAGCGTTCTATTGTCCCCAGTTCGTCATCGAGGAACTTCTGGTAGATCTCGGTTATGGAGAGAGCCTTCAGCTGATGCGGGTTGAGAGTGGCCTTGAACTCAAGCCAAGTGGCCTTGGACCGAGCCGCAACCGTCACCCAGTTGTGCCCCGAAAGCCCCTCCTGAAAAATGTCGATTTCCGAGAACGTCTTATAGCTTAGTGGAGGCGTGAACCGCTGGTTGTACGCTTGAACGCTATCGTGTTTGCTGTCCAGCCATTGCTGAAAAGCAACCTGAGCGGGTCCCATCCGATACTTGTCGGTGAAGTAGACACCCACCTTGTCCAAAGGGAGCTGTTTCCTGAACGCATTCCAGTCAGCGACACGCTGCGTCATGCCTTCCGTGATCGGTGTATTATCCAGGACACCCCTATAGTACCGGAAATCGCTGCCGGATTCGGCGACCTGGTGGCGAAATTTGAAGCCGGAGAAATCATCGCCGTACTTAAGCCCAAGATACTTGCGCCACAAGTCATCCTGATTCCACACGTACTTCGGCACCACATTGTACTGTTCGTAGTCAACGTCGGAGGAGACACTGCTCGACAGCATAATGAGCATGGGGTAGATCATCGTGACCGACCCGGCCAGCAATATGATGTAAATGACAAGATAACTGAGGCGAGCGGCTGCACTTCTGCGTTCGGCACGTGGGATTAGAGGCATGGGTTAGGCCCCTTCCGCTGTCTTGAACTCAACCTTGCTGAACAAGCGCAGCTGCATAACGGTGAAGCCGATCAGCAGCCCCGCCAGAATCCATGCCATCGCCGTGGAATAGCCAAACCTAAGGTACACAAACGCATTGTACCAAATCTCGATCCCGATCACCCGGGTGGCATTCAAGGGGCCTCCTCCTGTCAGAACAAATATATTCTGCATGGCTTGCCAGGACCCGATGAATGCACTGATGAAGTTAATGGCGATCAGCGGTGCCAAAGCGGGAATCGTCACGACCCGCAGTTTATGCCAGAGGGTACCACCGTCGATGGCCACAGCCTCATAGAGGTCTTCGGGAACGACTTTCAGTGCCGCCAGGTAGATGATACAGCCGGGGCCAGCGTGTGCCCAGATGCTGGGGATGATGATGCACAGCATGGCCAGCTTAGGACTATCAAGGAACATGAGCGGGGCACGGGGGTCCACCAGTCCGGCTTTGATAAACAGTTGATTGAGCAAGCCATACTCCGTCGGCTCATAGAGCAACTGCCAAAGCATCAGCGTGACTAGGGGCGAGACGATCGTAGGGATGTAGAAGATAATGCGAAAGAGCATCTTCCCCTTGGGAACTTCATCCAATAGCAACGCCAGGACAATCGGGACGATGAAGCCGAGCCCAAGGCTGAGGGAGACGTAGTAGAGCGTATTGCCCATCACCTTCCAGAACATGGGTTGGTGAACGATGTCGATAAAGTTGTCAATTCCCACAAATGGGCTACTGAAACCATCCAGGAGTCGATAGTCAAAGAACGCCATTCCAGCACCCCACCCAAGCGGGAGATACTTCCACAGGGCGACGGTCAGAATCGCGGGGGCAAGG
>JABGOW010000518.1 GCA_018645275.1 Verrucomicrobiota bacterium | reverse complement strand
AAATTAGAGGCTAGACATTTGGTTGACGATAGCGGCGACGAGAATGGTGGACGATTGAGATGCGCAGGACATCTACCCGCGTTCCTCGTGTGCGCCCGGATCAGGGCGATCCGCTGTTTCGTGCTTGTGCTGTTTCTGGAAATCGGGCATGAATGTGTGCGGTATCCTTTTGTGGATATCGGTTTTAACTATTAATGATTGTCTTCGGGACAAGGTGGTCTCGGTTTTCGGACCGGGAGAATCCTGACCGGCGGTTAAAGTCCGCGACTCCTGTTTTGGCAGGATTGGTACGGTGAAATTCCGTAACCGACAGTGATGGGGTGAGTCGCTCCAAAGTCTGGATGGGAGAGGACGTGTGAGTGGTGATGGTCCTGTGCCATGCCATTGTGTACCGTTTGGGTACCACGAGCTCCTTTCTCCCCGTGTCGCGAAGTATTGCAGGGGGATACTATGCCGTTTGATCCTGTTGAAGATGTCGTTGCGGCGGTGAAGCGGGGCGAAATCGTCCTTGTCACCGACGACGAGAAGCGCGAGAACGAGGGCGATCTTATCGTGGCCGCTGAGCTGGTTACGGATGAGGCGATCAACTTCATGACCAAGATTGGCCGCGGCCTGATTTGCGTTGCACTTGAGCCAGAGCGGTTGCAGGAGCTTAACTTGTCTCCAATGGCAACTCGAGGGGATGGCGATGGCTTCGGCACGGCGTTTATGGAATCTGTTGATGCCCGTCATGGCGTGACGACAGGCATCAGTGCCTCTGACCGCGCCAATACGGTGAAGGCGCTTGTGGACGACGCCACGACCGAGGCAGATCTAGTATCTCCCGGCCACATGTTTCCCCTTCGTGCTGTGAAGGGAGGCGTCCTTCATCGTGCAGGGCATACCGAGGCATCGGTCGATTTGGCTCGTATGGCGGGACTGAAGCCTGGCGGTGTGATTTGTGAAGTGCTGCGTGAGGATGGCACCATGGCCCGCCTGCCGGACTTGCTGGAGATCGCCAAGGAACACGGTCTCAAGATTATCTCAACAGCAGCGTTGATTGCTCACCGTCGGCGTACGGAGAAACAGGTCGACTTCATTCGTTCAGTGAAGTTCCCAACCGAAGCGGGTGTCTTTCAGCTTCGGCTCTACGAATCGCTTGTGGAAGGCGATCATCATGTCGCGCTCGTGATGGGTGATCCCGCTTCACAGCCATCTGCGCTCGTGCGTGTGCATAGCGAGTGCCTCACCGGTGACGTGTTCCACTCGATGCGATGTGACTGCGGGCTCCAACTGCACCGGGCCATGGGCATGGTGGGTGAAGAGGGGCACGGCGTGATCTTGTACATGCGCCAGGAGGGGCGTGGAATTGGGCTGGCAAACAAGATCCATGCCTATGCGCTTCAGGACGACGGATTGGACACCGTAGAAGCAAATGAGAAGCTTGGCTTCGAGGCTGATCTTCGAGACTATGGCGTTGGTGCTCAGATTCTCTCCGAGCTTGGATTGCAGCGCATCCGGCTGCTGACGAACAACCCGAAGAAGGTTGTTGGTTTGGAGGGGTACGGGCTTGAGATCACCGAGCGCGTACCGATTGTGTGCGAGCCCGGGGAGCACAATGAGCGATATCTGTCCACGAAGAAGGCGAAGCTTGGACATATACTTTAGGCAAAGTCGAAAGTCGAAAGTCGAAATGCGAAATATGGAACAAAACGTTGTGTGCCTGAGGATGACGGGCAATGCGTGAAGCAACATTGGGAGGATGAACGATGGCAGTGAATGAAGTTTCTGTGGATCTGAATGCTGAGGGAAAGCGGTTTAGCATTGTTGTTAGCCGCTTCAATGATTTTCTAACGAAGCAGCTTGTGAGCGGTGCGATCGATTGTATCGTGCGGCACGGGGGCAGCGACGAGGACATCACGATTGTGTGGGTGCCGGGCGCGAATGAGGTGCCGCAGGCAACTCAGAAGTTGGCGGCCGCCGGTAAAGCTGATGCCGTGATTGCGTTGGGTGCCGTTGTGCAGGGGGCAACCCCGCACGCCGACTTGATCAATACTCAGGTGTCCAAGGCTCTGTCTGACCTTGCGCTGCGCACGGGCATCCCTATTGTCAATGGTGTTGTCTGCGCCGGCAATCTTGAGCAAGCGATTGAGCGTTGTGGAACCAAGGCCGGCAACAAGGGCTGGAATGCTGCACAGGCCGCAATTGAGATGGCCAATCTCTTCAACGTGCTGGGCTAAGCCAGCGAGGATTTGTTTATGGCAACTCGCCGTGATGGTAGAGAATGGGCGCTGCAGATTATCTTCAGCCAGGACCTCAATACACGAGAGAACCTGGTTGCTGTTATCGATGATTTCTTTGAGCAGCACGCGACCAGTGACCCGCGCACGCGTGTGTTCACTGAGCAGCTCGTGCAGGGAGTGGTTGATAACCGTCAGGAAATCGACGCTCGGATCGAGAGGTATGCAGAGCATTGGAAGATTCGGCGGATGGGCGTCGTCGATCGCAACGTGCTGAGAATTGCAGTCTACGAGCTCTTCTATTCTGAGGACGTTCCGCCTGCGGTTGTGCTGAATGAGGCGATTGACCTTGCGAAGTACTTCAGTACTTCCGATTCGGGCAAGTTCGTGAACGGCATTCTGGATCGTGCGTGCAGGGACATCAAGACGAAGGAGTAGGTTTTGGCAGTACCAGGCCCCGCGACCGATGAGCAGTGGATGCGGCGTGCGCTTGAGATGGCCCGTCGCGGAGAGGGGCGCACCCGCCCCAATCCTCCGGTTGGGGCTGTCGTTGTGAAGTCTGGCCAACTGCTCGGGGAAGGATATCACCACCGGGCCGGCTCTCCGCATGCCGAGGTAGAGGCGCTAAAGCCACTTGGTCGAAAGGCGAAGGGGGCAACACTCTACGTGACGCTCGAGCCTTGCAGCACGCAGGG
>JABGOW010000160.1 GCA_018645275.1 Verrucomicrobiota bacterium | reverse complement strand
AACCAGCAAAAAACAAACATCAAACTTCGGTGTGCTTTTCTATTGAGTCAACGGGCCCATTTTTTGCGGGAAACAGCGCTGGAGATCCTTCGGCTGCGCTCAGGATGACACGTTCCTGAGGGTTGCTGTTATGTCGCAAGAGATCCTTCGACAAGCTCAGGATGACAATTCCTTGTAAAATCGGCAACTTCAAGGGTGTCATCCTGAGCGAAGCCGAAGGATCTCATGCGACAAGCAGAGAGAGAAACTGGAGAATGTCCAATTTATGTCGCCCCCCTGTCGCCAGGGATCGCCTTGGCGCTAGGCCGTTCTGCTGCCCTGCAGTTGCTTGAGAAAGGAATCGTATTGGGCGCCTGCGTGGTATGAGGAGCGGACGAGGGGGCCGGATTCGCAGTAGGCAAAGCCGCGCTGCATGGCCTGTTCCTTCAGTTCGGCGAAGGACTCGGGCGTCCAGTACTCCACAAGTGGTGCATGCTGTTTCGTGGGCTGCAGGTACTGACCTAGGTTGACAATGTCCACATCTGATCCCCGCAGATCATCAAGGGCCGTAAGGACTTCATCACGGGTCTCCCCAAGTCCCAGCATGAGGCTGGATTTCGTAATGGCCTTTGGGGCGATGTCCTTGGCCATCTTCAGATAGAGCAGGGAGCGGTCATAGTCGGATCGGGAACGAACGGTCTGTGTTAGCCGGCGGACGGTCTCCAGATTATGGCTGTTGATGGTGGGGGCACTATCGGCGATGCACTTGATTGAGGTTGGATCCGCCTGCATGTCGGATACGAGCACTTCTGTTGTGCAGTCGGGTGCTGCCGCGCGGATGGCGTATACGGTCCGAGCCACGGCATCGGCACCGCCGTCAGGTAGATCGTCGCGTGTCACCATGGTAACGACGACATGGCGTAGCTGCATGGTCTTGACCGATTCGGCCAGCCGCCGGGGTTCGTCGGGGTCGGGAGGGAGTGGCCGCCCTGTCTTGACGGCACAGAACCGGCAGGCCCGAGTGCAGATCTCACCCAGAATCATGAATGTGGCCGTGCGGTGTTTCCCCCAGCACTCGTGAATGTTGGGACACATGGCGGCCTCGCAGACCGTGTTCAGCTCTTGTCCATGGACCAGCTTGTTGACTTCTGAGTAAGCTTCCGTGTGCGTGAGCTTAACGCGAAGCCAGTCGGGCTTTCGTTCGCAGTTGGCCATCCTTGAGTATTTCCCTTCGACGGATTTCATGATGCAAAGCGTGAAGCAGGAAAATGCCCCAGAGCGCTACCGCTGGCAAGATCATAGTTGACCCGAGGCCCACATCGGGTAAGCATATTGCACATGGCCCCGGGGCCTCTGATTTGCAAATGAGATGACACATCACTCGGAAAAAGAGGGAAGACTGAAAACATGAGTACTCACAAATTGGCGGGAGCTCCGGCTCCGGAGTCACTGCGAACCAATATTCCGCGGCTAGTTTCCGCCTACTACACGGGAAAGCCGGATCCTTCGATCCCCGCGCAGCAGGTAGCGTTTGGCACATCCGGGCACCGGGGCTCATCCCTTTCGCTGAGTTTTAATGAGCCACATATTCTTGCTGTTTCTCAGGCTTTGGTCGAATACCGCCAAGCGCAAGGCATCTCTGGGCCGCTTTTCGTCGGAATGGATACACACGCACTCTCTGAACCTTCGCTGATTAGTGCCCTCGAGGTATTCGCGGCCAATGGCCTCGAAGTGCGCATTCAGGCGGGCCGCGGCTACACGCCAACCCCTGTGATCTCACATGCAATTCTGCAGCACAATCGCGATGGAGCACATGGCATCGCCGATGGTGTTGTGATTACACCATCGCACAACCCTCCGGGTGATGGCGGCTTCAAGTACAACCCTCCGTCGGGTGGTCCAGCGGGAACGGACATCACCCGGCAGGTTCAGGATCGTGCGAATGCCATTCTCATGGATGGCCTCAGGGATGTGAAACGGATCCCGTTTGAGCGGGCGCTTGCCGCCGACACAACCCGTGAATACGACTACATCACCCCTTATGTTGACGATCTCTCGAACGTGGTCAATATGGAGGCTATTCGTTCCGCCGGCCTGAAGATCGGTGTCGACCCCATGGGAGGCGCGGGAATCGCCTTCTGGGAGCCAATCGCAGCCAAGTATGGTTTGGATTTGGCGGTTGTGAATCCCAATGTGGATCCGACCTTCATGTTCATGTGCGTGGATCGCGATGGCAAGATTCGCATGGACTGCTCCTCCCCCTATGCAATGGCTGGCCTCATCGCCTTGAAGGACAAGTTCGATATCGCCTTTGGTAATGATGCTGACTATGACCGACACGGCATTGTGACGCGTAGCTCCGGACTACTGAACCCGAATCACTATCTCTCCGTTGCCATCGACTATCTGTTTCGGAATCGCCCCGGGTGGCGTGATGACGCCGCCATCGGTAAGACGCTGGTTTCCAGCGCGATGATTGACCGAGTGGCCGGCGCGTTGGGTCGCAAGCTGGCGGAGGTCCCGGTTGGTTTCAAGTGGTTTGTCGATGGCCTGGTCGATGGCTCATACGGTTTTGGGGGCGAGGAGAGTGCCGGTGCCTCATTCCTGCGACAAGACGGATCCGTTTGGACGACCGACAAGGACGGCATCATTCTCGATCTGCTCGCGGCCGAGATCACCGCGGTTACGGGCAAAGATCCCGGGCTGCACTACCAGGATCTGGAGGCCCGTTTTGGCGCTCCCGTGTATGAGCGTATAGATGCGCCCGCCAGCAGCGAGCAGAAGCGGATCCTGTCCGGTCTGTCGCCGGAGCAAGTGGCAGCCGATGCACTTGCGGGAGATGCGATCACGGCGAAGCTGACGCGGGCTCCCGCGAATGGTGCGGCTATTGGCGGCCTCAAAGTGGAGACGGCTAACGGTTGGTTCGCGGCTCGTCCCTCTG
>JABGOW010000407.1 GCA_018645275.1 Verrucomicrobiota bacterium | reverse complement strand
CTAGACCATGCAAGACTGATCAACCAGTATACGGAGCACCTGCAGGTTCTCATGAAGGATCTGATGCTTGCAGACAATATTGCAGGAGCCAAGGCGGTGAAGGATGAACTCGACAAGATGCAGTTCATCCTCGCGGACTTGGAGACACGATTGGTCCCCACTACTGGCGATATCAAGCCAGCAGATACGGAAGATCACAGCGTCACAGGCACCCCGGCTCCGCCGGAAGATCCAGAGGTCATTGGTGCAGTCGGCGACACCGTCGCAGAGATCCAGGACGTGGGACACGCTCTCCAAGTCTGGCGTGTGCTTCCGCCTCACGTCAAGTCAGAGCGCTATCGTCTCAGCGTACAGCATGCCGTACCTGGTGCTGTCGGAGCTTTCAGGCTCGTGGCGTGGACCGACAAGAACGGCGACGGGGTGCCGGACAGAAGAATCTCCAGATCCAAAGAGCTCAGAGCAGAAGAAGCTGGTGACTGGAGTTCGTGGGATTTCAAGAGCGCTTCTGAATCGCTCTTCGTCGGCAATTCCTGGTCGCAATCTGGCGAGCAGATCTTCTATTCGAGCACTCGACCAAACGGATACACTGGACTTGGGGATGAGTTGTTCCACAGTCGAACGGAGGATGGAGATCCGACAGGCCGAGCTCGGCCCCGCTTCACAAATCTTCGCCTTGAGGTCCTTGACAAGCGGTAGGCGTCCAACAAGCGGCATGCAGATCTACAAAATGGGCCTCGCAGACGCGGCCCATTTTGAGTCTGATGCGCGACGTTGGGTCAACAGGAGGAATGCAAATGAAGACGTTTGCTTGGTGGCTATCTGTGGCCTGCATGGTTGCCATCGCCGGCTGCAAGACTGCTGATGTTACCCACGCCGAGTGCGCAGCCCGCGTCCAGACGGTCGGGGGTGCCGCGCTCAGCCGGGCAGGTCAGTTGACGGTGCGCGACCACATGAGGGCGAACACGGATGGCTCGTACCCTGTGGCGATCCCGCGCGACCGTTGGCACGAGCCGATCCGGAAGCTTCGCCCCATTCGGGTTTATCACGACCGGCTCAACCTTGTGATCGTGTTGTCCGAAACGGAGCACACTGAAACCGGAGTCTACGTCCGGAATCCCATCGCGTCCTACTCGGATATGGATGCCATTTGGTCAGCGGAGCGCAAGGCCCTGTACAATCCGGATGAAGAAGACGTGCTCAAGATGCTCGATCGCATCGAGAGCTACAACAAGCGCAAATGACCCAACAACCCCCTGCACGGTACGCGCGGGGGCCGCGCGCCCGTGAGTGCAAGCGTTGGGGCGTAGGAAACAATGACCAGACTCAGTCGTAGCTCATCCAGGTTTCTGTGGTTCATCATGCTATCCTTGTGCATCCTGTGCCTTGGCCTATGGACGCAGAAGATCTCCTTTGGCCTGATTTCTTACACGTGGCCCACGAGCACTGCCACGATTCTGGAGTCGCGCGGAGTGAAGACACGATTAGATTCGGACGATGCCCCGAGTTACGGAGTACGGGCCAAGTATCTGTACCAGATCCAAGGCGCACGTTACACAAATGATGTGATACGATTCACGCTGTCCGACGGAGCAAGGGAGCCTGCTCTTCAGATGCTCCGGCATCTTCCAAAGGGACGAACTGTGCCAGTGAGATACAATCCGAACAACCCACAGACGGCAACGTTGCTGCCCGGCATAGAGAAGGCGTCACTCATCGTTCTGGCTGGTCTTGCCTTCGTGACGGTAGTGTGCCTTATGGGCTTGTTGTTCGGATGGCGATGGCATTCGAGAACAAGGATAGGATAGCCCCCCAACCAGATGCCTGGACACATACCTTGGAAAGCCGCGCTACGCACGACTTTCCAAGGATGCTCAGGCACGACGTTCGCCAGAAACAAATGATTGACACGTACATACAAGAGTGCATACGCTAGCACCATGTTCGAGTGGGACAAGAACAAGGCCAGCGAGAATCAGACAAAGCATGGCGTATCTTTTGCAGACACGTTTGCCGTGTTTGAGGATGCAAGTTCCCTGACACTGGACCAGATGGTCAGTGGTGAGGAACGCCAAGTGACCATCGGAATGGATGCATTTGGCCGAGTCCTTGTCGTAGTGTATACGTGGCGTGGAGATAACATCCGCATCATCTCAGCACGCAAAGCAACGCGGTCGGAGGTTAGGCAATATGAAAGCGAATTATGATTTCAGCAAGGCACGCCGCGGAGCGGTCGTGCCCCCTTCGGGCAGCAAAACCCGCATCACAATCCGTTTGGATCGGGATCTCGTGTCTTGGTTCAAGTCTAAGGCTGAAGCTCAAGGCGGAGGCAGCTACCAGACGATGCTCAATGATGCCCTGCGGGCATTCACCGAGCAACAGGATCAGTCTCTCGAGAAACTACTCCGAAAAGTCGTCCGCGAGGAGCTCAAGAAGGCCTCCTGATGGATTGGCGAAGACGCCTGCACCCGTACCGCTGAAAGCCGCGCTCCGCGCATCTTCCAGCGTCCGGTGAGGCGAAACGTTGGAAGCAGAATGAAATCATGACAATCACTGTCACGAGTGCTATGGTGTAGCTGATGGAAGACACGGGACATTTCCAAGATATGCTGCGTGAACGCAGAATCAAGCGTGAGTGGGTTGACGCTGCTGTTCTTCAACCTGACAGGACAGAGGAGCATGCGGACGGAACGCGGCACTATATCCGCCAGATTGCGGAGCATGGCAACCGCTGGCTGCGTGTCGTGGTGAATGTGACATCCGATCCAGAGAAACGTGTGACGGCGTTCTTTGACCGAAGATTGAGGAGATAAGAATGAGAATAAAGGTCGATAAAGAGAGTGACGCTCTCTACTTCCGGCTTGACGAGAATCGGGTCGTGGAGTCCGAGGAAGTCAGACCAGGTGTTGTTCTCGATTTTGAT
>JABGOW010000473.1 GCA_018645275.1 Verrucomicrobiota bacterium | reverse complement strand
GTTCCAATCCGAAGGCAGTTCGAAGGTGCGGCGATAACTTCCGACCGGATTGCGTTCAGTGTAGGTCGTGAAGTGTTGTGGTGGTGCAGAGGTAACACGTGGTGGATCAATGGTGAACGGGTATTTGGAATTGATGTAGATCGGGGTTCCATAGCCCTTCATTTCCCAGTTAGAGGGAACCTCGATTGTCGTCCAATGGGATACATCGAATGACGGCTTGTGAAAATCGACGGCTCTCTTCTCTGGAGTTGGAGCCCAGCTAAAGGCCCATTTCCCACTTAGAGGGTAGATGCGGGAGGAGTCGGCATACGTTCCAGAGGCAAGGTCAGCGTCATTGCCCCCTGGTGTCATAGAGGCATGGACCGGCAACTTGTTGACGGAAAGCAGCTGTTCGTTTTCCCAATCATTCTGCATCTCTGCAGCATAGGCAATCGTTACCGACATGGCGAACAGTCCCAAGCAGAGGCTATAGTGTGACATCTCCATTCTCTCACTCTCCATCGCTCCATTATTCAAAAACGAGACGCCCTACTTCAGGAGTATGAGCGTCTTGAACACATGGAAAGCGGGCGCTTGCCTCTCAGTTTTTGCATTCTTGCTCAAGTAGGTCCACCGCTACGCGGTGGACCCATAGGGGCGGGGGATCATCCATCGCATAGCGATGGACGTACTGGAGAATCCTCCCCGCCGCGCTTATCTACGTGTTATTCCAGGCTATCGGAACCTGAAGATCGTGCCCACTGGCGGGGTGTATGACACCTCAAGGGTTACATCGTCGACGGTAAGCCACGCGTTGGCATTGGAATTTCTGCCCGCCAATTCGATCCCTAGCTTCTTTCCGTAAGCAGCCGCAGGCACATCGCTGGCAAGCGCCGTTACTCTACTAACGGCATATCCGTGAACACTCACTACGGGCGGAGATGCACCGAAGTTCAGTGTGGTGATCGGCTCCCTGTTTGCTCCATCCAAGTAGTAGATGATGCCAACATTATCCGCCCTGTTCCAGTTACTCTTGCCGGCTAAGTATGTCAGCGTAAAGGTCTCTCGGCTACTAATCGTGTGGCCAGTTGTCTGGTAGACGGATGCGTAAACCCCCGCCGCTGGTGGACTAATCTGGGCGCTTTTGCTGCCCTCAAGCAGCCCCCATGCGGGCGCACCAGCCCCACCATTTACTACCCCCCACCCAGTGGTGCCTGTCTCAAAGTCGTGATTGGTAATAGCAACATCAGTCACAGTAACATTTTCAGGTGCCGCCTCCGCTACCACCACAATGTCATCAAATGCGCCGTAATTGCCGCCTACATTTGTTTTTGTCACAATCAGCTTAGTGACACTCTCGCCGTTTGGTGCGGCATACCCAAACCAAAACCAGCCACCGTTTGCGGCCGTTTGCGTTACAGTGCTGCCCCCACTAAAATGGGCCTTCACCGTCACATCCGTATCCCAAGTATTCCAGTCCTTCCACATGAACCCAACATGCGTGATGCGCCCCCCGGCTGGAGGACCAAATCTCCAAGTCATGCTGTTGGGCGTAGCGCCAATCCAACCGTGCTTGGTTCCCGAAGGAGTGGGTATGACGCTCGCATGACTAATCCCGCCGTATCCTCCCTGGCTTAGGTCAGTTCCCCCGCCTGTGTGAGCCTTAGCCCCACTGATGGTGAACGCCTTTGTGCCGGGGTAGTTCGGATCCTTAGAGAAGGAAGTGTTTGCCGAACTAATTTCGTTATCAAACACCGCGGCATAGTCCAGATCGTCGGTAGCATTGAGAACAGCCTGCATATCAGGGAGGCTAATCGTGTTTGCTGCCGCCGATTTGTCCGTATACGAGACTCCGTTTGCGTTGATGGGAAGCGGGACAGGCGTTAGGGAGACGAAACTCAACGTGGTCGTGTCCCAAGTTTCGTTCGAGTCAAAGGTCCCCGTGAGTACGATTTCGCCGCCAACGGGGGTGACCGGGCCCCAGGATCCAAGGCCGGACTCGTCGTTTGCCTCATTAACGGTAAAGGTGCTTGCATCCCCGATCCCGGTGGTAATTTGCCACACCGTTTCTGCTTCGAGACCGAAATTGGCGGTTAACTGAATGTTGTAAGCGGTGGTGCCCAGCGAAGAAAAGGTTAGAACGAGATTTACAGTGCCTGGATGATTATTTCCATTGTTCACCCAGAATCCGTCGTCCAGAGCGTTGTCATCAATACCGGCAATCGAATCGCGAACACTGGCACCGCCGCCTGCAGCAAATGCGGCATTTGTCGCCTGTACATTCAGATCTACGTCGGTGGGGGAGCCGTTCGTATCAACAAGGTTTAAGAAATCTTGACCACCTGCTCCTACAATGGGTGAGCCTGAGCCAGATGTTGTCGTGAGCGTATTGTATGTCTCACCGGCCGTGATTGCACCGGCAGTATTGTCGAAATCAACGTATACGACGGATTCCGCATGAGCTGAAACTGAAGCCATCACCATCATGGTACAGACCATCAGAAGCACCAGCAGCATCCAAAACCCAGAAACCTTTATTCTGTTCATACCTGATCTCCTTATTGCTGTTTCCGTTACGGAAGGAGCCACATCGACCCCATGGGATACAGATAAGTCTATCACCTTCATCGAATATCGTGGTAATCACCACGCGACAAAAGCTGATCATGACGCGACAGTACGTGAGGGGCCAGGGTTGATGGGGCGCCAATCCCAGATCTTATGGGCGAAGCCCTCGTTATGCCTCACAACGTGAAGACCAGCGAAGAAAGGGCGCTGTTGATTTGGAGTGCGGTGGCAGAGTCCGGAGCGAGCTTGCGAGCGCAGGACGGCGACACCGCTTTTTGCGTCGTGCTTAGGTCAATTGTGCGTGATGGGGGAAAGCGGTGTCGTCGGCTCGTGCCCCCGCACCAGAGCCTCGTTCCTCGGCACGGTGCAGGGCCAGCTC
>JABGOW010000244.1 GCA_018645275.1 Verrucomicrobiota bacterium | reverse complement strand
CGGTTCCTCTGCCGTCAGAATCTTGTTCTCAATGGTGTTGACGCGCTTGAGTCCCGAATAGAGCGTGGTCGTCTTTCCAGAACCGGTCGGACCAGTCACAATCACGATGCCGTTCGGTTTCCGAATGTCCTTCGTGAAGCGTTCGTACACATCGTCCGGCATGCCGAGATTCTCGATCGACAGTGACACATTACTCTGGTCCAAAACACGCAGCACGACGCTCTCACCGAACTGCGTGGGCAGGGTAGAGACACGCAAGTCAATGGGCCGCCCGCCAATCGTGAGCTGAATGCGGCCATCCTGAGGCAGGCGCCGTTCCGCAATATTCAGCCCCGACATCACCTTGATGCGGGAAATCAGCGGCAGAGCCAACCGTCGTGGCGGTGGAGCCATCTCATAGAGCGCGCCGTCGACACGGTAGCGAATTCGGAACTCCTTCTCAAAGGGCTCGAAGTGGATATCGGAAGCGCGGTCATTGACCGCCTGATAGAGCACAAGGTTCACAAACCGAATCACCGGAGTGGATCCCGCTGCCTCTTCGATGCCCTGCTCATCGGAGTCTTCCCCCAGCGCCAAATCACCCGCGTCTTCAATCTCATTTTCAAGCGCAGAGAGCATGTCGTTCACGGCGGCGCTGTCGTCGCCATAGAACTGATTGATGCAGGCGCGCACGTCGTCTTCGCGGGCCAGAACAAAGGAGATATCGCATGTCAGGACAAACATCAGCTCGTCCATAACCTGAGGGGTGACGATGTCACAGACAGCCACCTCAACAGAGGTGTCGGTCATAGTGACCGGAACCACGTTGTACATACGCGCCACACTGGCGGGAATGCGGTGGATGATATCCACCGGGATGTCGATCGCCGGCAGGTTGACAACATGGGTTCCCAGGTAACCTGCAATCACCTCAAGCAGCTGATCTTCCTCGATTAACCCCAGATCCACGACGATATTGCGAACGGGCTTTCCGGACTCGGAATGCTCCTCCGCGATATCTTCGAGCTGTTCGCCACTCAAATGGCCTTGCTCGCAGAGCAAGTCCAGCAGCGGATCTACAAATGTTGAGTCGGCCATGAGAGGCTCTTCGTTTAGCGTTTCTATTCGGCGCCCTGCAGCTTCTGAATCACAGACTCAGGGTCCTGCGACTTGGTAATCAAATCTTCGTAGCGAATCTGCCCTGCCTGATAGAGTGCCATGAGATAGGCATCCATCGTGATCATCCCGTGCTTGGCTCCCGTCTGAATGTCTGACGTAATACGGTATGTCTTGTTATCGCGAATCAGTGAACGGATCGACGGCGTCGAAACCATGAGCTCGAAGGCCGCTACTCGACCGGGACGGTCGGCACGAATCAACAGCAACTGGGAAACCACGGCAACCAGCCCCACAGACAACTGCGTTCTCACCTGCTCCTGCTGATTGGTGGGAAATGCATCAACAATACGATCGACCGTGCTGGCCGCACCGGTCGTGTGCAGCGTGGCAAAAACGAGATGCCCGGTCTCCGCCGCGGTAATCGCCGCTTCCATTGTTTCGAGATCCCGCATCTCGCCAACCAGAATAACGTCGGGGTCCTGTCGCAACGCCCGGCGCAGGGCTTCCCCAAACGAGGGAACGTCCACACCAATCTCACGCTGAGTGATGATCGACTTGTTGTGGTCGTGGTAATACTCGATTGGATCTTCAATCGTGATGATGTGGCAATCGCGTTCCTGGTTGATGACATTGATCATACTCGCCAGCGTCGTGGATTTACCCGATCCGGTCGGGCCCGTCACTAGGATCATACCGCGCGGGCGAAACAGCAAGTCCTTGATCTGGGTCGGAAGCCCAAGCTGTTCCAGCGTTAGGAGACCCGTCGGAATCTGACGGAGAACAATGCCAACGGAGCCCTTCTGCTTCAGAATGCTGACACGAAAACGCGCCACCTCGCCAAAACCAAAACCGAAATCTGTGCCGCCCTGCTCACGCACTTTCTGCTGATGATCAGGCGAGGTGATGCTCTTCATCAGGCGTTCGGTATCATCCGGACCCAGCGGCTCAACATCCAGGGGCTCCAAGCCTCCGTTGAGGCGAAGCATAGGAGGCAAGCCAACAGAGATATGCAGATCGGAAGCGCCCTCATCTACAGTCAACTGCAGGAGGTCATTCATCTCAACTTGGTTTGACGGGATCTTGTTTTCGTCGTGTCCATCACTCATCAGTCTTTGTCCCCCATTGTTACGCGAAGAACCTCTTCAACCGTTGTCATTCCGGAGCCAATCTTGCGCATGCCATCTTCTCGCAGTGTCCGCATCCCCAATTCTCGTGCGTGTTCACGAAGCTCGGCGACAGGCAGTTTGTCAAAGATCATCTTCTGAATCTCATCGTTCACCAGGAAGATCTCGAACAGTCCCTTCCGGCCTGAATACCCCGAAAGGGAACAGTGACTGCAGCCGTGACCCCGAAAGAGGAGTTGCCCCTGAAGCTGCTCCGCCCCCGGACCAAGCGGAGCAAGGACGTCTGGTGCGGGCGTGTATTCCTCCTTGCAGTGCTCACAGATACACCGCACGAGACGCTGAGCCATAACAGCACGGATGGAGGACGCCGCAAGGAAGGGCTTCACGCCGATATCCAGAAGGCGGGTAACAGCACTGGGAGCATCATTCGTATGCAGGGTGCTAAACACCAAGTGACCGGTCAGCGAGGCCTCTGTCGCGATGTTGGCCGTTTCCAAGTCTCGAATCTCACCAATCATGACGATATTCGGGGCCTGGCGCAGAATGGACCGAAGGGCCATCGAGAATGTCAGCCCAACGTCGCGATTCACCTGAACCTGATTGATTCCTGACATCTGGTATTCGACAGGATCTTCCACCGTAATAATCTTCCGGTCAGGGCGGTTGATGTGATTCAAACACGCATAGAGCGTCGTCGTCTTTCCTGATCCCGTCGGCCCCGTCACCAGAATGACACCATCCGGGAGCGCAATCAGACGTTCGAAGAGTTGTTGATCATCCGAGAAGAAACCGAGCTTCGGCAACCCAAGCGCAAGATTCTGTTTATCCAGAATACGCATGACGATGCTCTCGCCGTGATTGGCTGGCACGGTCGATACACGAAGATCGAGCTCTCGGCCAAGAATATTCACCTGGATACGGCCGTCCTGAGGAATCCGTTTCTCGGAGATCTTCATGCCGGCCATGATTTTGACGCGGGAGATGACGGCAGACTGTAGCCGTTTCGGGGGGCTGTCTGCCTCGTGGAGGACGCCATCGACGCGGTAGCGTACGCGAAATCGTTTTTCAAGCGGTTCAAGGTGAATGTCGGAAGCGCGCGCCCGGTAGCCCTCAAGGATAATGAGACTCACCAGCTTGATAATCGGAGCATCGGATTCCGAGGCGTTGTCGGTATCAATCAGATCGTCCTGAACGGTCTCCACATCCACGGTGCCGTCCGTGATCTGATCCAACATACCTTCGACATCAGCTTCTGCAGCATAGTACCGGTCAAGGACCCCCTGCACCTCATCCCGACGCGCAACCACACCATCCACCTGGACTTTTAGCATGTAGCGCAGAGAGTCGAGCGTGTCAAAATCGAGCGGGTCGCTCACGGCGACGGTGAGCGTATCCTCGGCGCGGTAAATGGGAACAACGCGATAGCGGCGGGCGGTCTCTACCGTGATCATATCCCGCACATCTGGCGGAATATCAATATCCTGAAGGCTGACGAACTCCATCCCAAACAGGCCTGCAAGGTTGCTGAGAATCTCGTCTTCAGAAACCACCTCATCCTGAATCAGGATGTCGACAGCCGTTCCCTCGCGCTCGCCAACCTGAGCACGCGCTTCATCGACCTGATCCGGCATGATCAGCCCGTTTTCGAGTAGCACTTCAAGAACGTATTCGTCGTTCGATGTCAACAGCTTACCTCTCGAGGGTTCAGCTTCACTCAACCCCAAGCTTGTCCGCAATCATCTGGCCCACCATCTGTGGGTTTGCCTTCCCGCGACTCAGGCGCATCACTTGCCCTACCAGAAACTGCGCGGCAGCCTTCTTACCGTTTCGATAGTCTTCCACGGACTGCGGGTTCTCCTGCATGGCTTGATCCACGAAAGCCTCAATGGACCCCGTGTCACTGACCTGCGCCAGCCCCTTTTCTTCGACGATAGCACGCGGATCGCCGCCCCTGTCAACGAGAACCTCGAATACGGCCTTTGCGCCCGGCATATTGATGGTCTTGGAATCAACCAGTTTCACGAGCTCCGCCAGCGACTCCGGAGTCAACTTCAACGCTGAGAGCGTACAGGCGTCATCACCGAGAACCCGCATCACCTCTGTCATGATCCAATTGGAGACCCCTTTGGCGTTTCCTGCCAACCCGGCCGCCGTCTCAAAGAAATCGGCGATCTCCCGGCTGGCGATCAGCACACCGGCATCGTATTCCGGCAAGCCGTACTCCGACACGAAACGCGTACGTCGAGCGCGCGGGCGTTCGGGCAACGCTGCACGCCAGGCTTCAACCTGTTCACGTGGCAGCACGACCGGCAGCAGATCCGGCTCCGGAAAGTAGCGATAGTCATGCGCATCTTCTTTGACACGCATGCTGGTGGTAATGCCCTTGTCCGGATCCCAACGCCGCGTTTCCTGAACAACGCGTTCGCCACGCTCAAGTAGAGCCGTCTGACGACTGACCTCATAGTAGAGCGAATTGAGGACGCCCTTCTGGGTATTGAGGTTCTTGAGCTCGGCCTTGGTTCCAAGCTCCGTCTGATTCTCGGGGCGAACGCTCACATTGACGTCGCAGCGCATATTGCCCTCTTCGAGGTTGCAGTCGCTGACACCGGCATAGAGCAGGATTTCGCGCAGTGCCTGGAGATAGGCGTAGGCCTCTTCCGGGGATTCCATGTCCGGGTCGCTGACAATCTCCATCAGCGGGTGCCCGGCGCGATTGAAATCTACGCCACTTGATTTTGCATAGTGAGTGCTCTTGCCGACATCCTCTTCCAGGTGAATACGCGTCACCCCAATCACCTTGTCTTGTCCATCCAGCGTAATCGTGACGGACCCGCCTTCGCAGAGCGGTTTGTCGAACTGCGAGATCTGATAATTCTTCGGCATGTCGGGATAAAAGTAGCTCTTGCGGTCGAACTTGCTGAACTCGCTGATGTGCGATCCTATCATGAGTCCAGAGACCACCGTCAGGTGTACCGCCTCTTCGTTCATGACGGGCATGGCGCCCGGATAGCCAAGACAGACAGGGCAGACAAGCGTATTGGGCGGTGCACCATGCCCTGTGGGGCATGCACAGAACATCTTGGACTGCGTCTTGAGCTGCACGTGAACTTCAAGCCCAATTGTCGTCAAATACCGCATCAGTTGCCCTCTTCAACTTTGCTCTGATACGCGTGTCCCACCCGCAACACGAGTTCCTCGCCAAAGGCTGGCCCCAGAATCTGCAGCCCAACCGGAAGCTCTGATCCGGCAACCGGACAGGGGACCGACAATGCCGGGATGCCAGCCAGGTTGGCTGTAGCCGTAAAGACATCGTTCAGATACATCTTCAGCGGATCGTTAATATTCTCGCCAACCTTGAATGCGGGTGTCGGCGTCGTTGGCGTTAGAATGGCATCACACTGCTCAAACGCCTTTTCAAAATCGCCCCGGATCAACGTCCGGACCTTTTGGGCTTTCAGATAGTAGGCATCATAGTAGCCGCCACTGAGAACGTAGGTGCCCAGGATAACGCGCCGTTTCACTTCCGGGCCAAATCCCTGCGCTCGCGTTTTGCCGTACATGTCGATGGGATCCGTCGCCCCCTCAGCACGAAGCCCATAGCGAACGCCGTCAAACCGGGCGAGATTCGCCGACGCTTCTGCCGTTGCAACCACGTAGTAGACCGCGATGGCATACTCGGTATGCGGCAACGAAACATCGACAATCGTCGCCCCCAGCTTTCGGCAGATTTCGACGGCCTCATTGATGCGAGCCAAAACGCCGGCATCCATGCCATCCACGAAGTACTCGCGAGGGAGCCCCAGCCGCACACCCGTCAGATCCGTCGTCAGGGCCGCACAATAATCGGGAACCGGGACATCCAGAGACGTCGAATCCATCGGGTCCTGTCCCGCCATTGCGCCCAGGAGAATGGCGGAATCGCGCACGGTCCGCGTCATCGGACCAATCTGATCCAGGGAAGAGGCAAAGGCGGTAAGCCCGTAGCGTGAAACGCGGCCATAGGTCGGCTTGAGCCCCACGCACCCGCAGAAAGCTGCCGGTTGCCGAATGGACCCCCCCGTATCGGTACCGAGCGTGGCCATGGCTTCACCAGCCGCAACGGCTGCGGCAGACCCTCCGCTCGAACCTCCCGGCACGCGCTCGGTATCTGCGGGGTTCCGCGTCACCCTGAAAGCGGAGTTCTCGGTAGAGGAGCCCATCGCAAACTCATCCATATTGGTACGGCCTAGAAATACGACACCGGCATCGCGCAGACGGGCGACCGCAGTTGCGTCATACGGGGAGGCATACCCCTCAAGAATACGTGACGCACACGTGCAAGGCTGACCTTCCACGTTCAGGAGGTCTTTGATGCCAATCGGGATACCGAGCAAGGGGCCTTGCCGGCCTTCGGCGCGCGCGGCATCAGCGGCACGTGCCTGATCAAGGGCATAGCCCTCATCCACCGTCAAGTAGGCACCAATCTCGGCATCCTTCTCGGCGATCCGTGCAATGAGGGCCGAAACAAGCGCTTCCGAGGTGTAATCACCACGCTCCATGGCGGCCTGGGCGCTCGCAATCGTTAAATCACTGAAGTCAAAGTTCAAAACGGAATTCCTATTCCACAATCTTCGGCACGGCGAACTGGTCATCCACCTCAAGCGGTGCATTCGCCAGAATACGATCACGCTCAATCCCGTCTCGCGCGGTGTCCTTGCGGAACACGTTTGTGACGGGGGAGGCATGCGACGTCGGCTCAACTGCACTGACGTCCAGCTCGTCAATCTTCTTGATCAGATCGACAATGGCCTCCATCTGCGGCTGCAGGGATTGGATCTCCTCTTCATCAAGATGAAGACGAGCCAAATGCGCCACGTAGGCCACATCAATTTTCGCCATGTCTTTTGGGTTGGTATCGTCCACTGCCATCTCCAAGGTCAAACAGGTGGGCAACTCTATCGCAACCCCCACACCGTGTAAAGCCAGCAGGATACGTACAAGCGGAGGCATAGATGTTAAGCGAAGCGAAAGTAGATCGTCCCGACGTACGTCGGGATGATCATCCGTGCTGGCACAGCTCTGGAGAGCCATGCCTACTGAGAAATGCGCATAACCCCCGACAGCCAGTAGTCAGCGCAACAACAACGGATGGTCGACAAGACTGAAGCCACCGACAGCGCTTCTAGTGCATCTTCTTCATGAAGAGCTTGGCGATCCAGCTTTCTTCCCCTACAGCGCCATGCAGAATCAACATGCAGACCCCCGTCACGGCGGCAGCGGCAATCAGGACCCCGATGACATTCGCGATGGCGAACTTACGGCGGTCAAGCCCGAGAAGATACGAGCCAAAAGCCCCCGTGTAGACACCGGAGCCCGGGAGCGGGATGCCGATAAAAACAGCCACACCGATCTCTCCGTACTTCTCTACGTAGGGATGAATCTTGTGCTGGGTCTTCTCCAGAATGGGCCAGATTCTTCGATCAAACCATCCCCAACGCCGCAGGAACGTGAAGACAGGGCCCATGACAAGAAAGACAATCCAGCCTAGAATCACATTGGCAACCACGCAGACCAACACAACGATTGGCCAGGAGACTTGCTCCGCCATCTTGAAAATTCCGACTGGAATCGACGCACGAAGCTCAAGCGCCGGAATCATCGTTACCGCAATCAACCACAAAACCGCATAAATCATAGACACGCCCCTTATCGCGCAAACCGTTTAACCGAAACCATGACAGGCAACCTCTTCAGCGTCCTGCTCTCAGCGCCTTTCAGCACTTCGACGATCATATTCCCTTAGCATTCTGAAAAACCGAACCGCATCCTTGAAAGGGTGGATCTTGCTCTTCTCGTCTCCGTAGATCACCTTAATTGGGACCGAGCCGATCTTGATGCCACGGCTCGCCAGCTCTAACAGAATCTCAGACTCGGCCGAAAAGCCCTGCGTCCCAACGCGCATCTCCGGAATCACGTCGGTTTGATAGAGCCGAAAGCCATTCTGCGTATCGGGGACAAACTGCCCCATCTTGCGGCTGAGTAACCAACTCATAAAACGGTTGGTCCAGCGCCGAATCAGCGGCATTGTGGCCGTTTCGGACATGCGGTTTCCAAGCACTACCGGAACGTCACCTTGGACATAGGCATCAATGAAGCCGGGAATATCATCCGCGGCGTGTTGGCCATCACCATCCAACGTCACAACAAATGCATACCCCTTCTTTCGCGCATGCTGGAATCCGGTGTTCAGTGCCGCCCCCTTGCCGCTATTCACCTCATGCACCAGAACCGTTGCCCCGGCAGCCTCCGCAACAGCGGCAGTATCATCAGGAGAGCCATCATCAACAACAACGACGTTGGGACAGAAGGCCAACACATCACGAACGACGGCAGCAATCCGCTTCCCCTCGTTATAGGCAGGAATCAATGCACAGCCTCTCGCGGCCATTTCCTCTCGTTCAGTCACAGTACACTCCCTATTCAGTGCTAGAAGTTCGACAGAGCTCCAGCAACTCATGCGGGTCTGTCAAAAGGTGGTCGGGATTCTCCCCTGACAGATGCCCATGCGAGTTGCACCCCCATGCAACCGCCACGCTGGGAATCCGGGACTGGCGCGCGGCAACAATGTCACGAGATTCATCCCCCACGTACAGCACCTCTGCAACATCGAAGTTGTGCTTGCGGATCAGTTTCCGTAGCGAGTGGTGCTTGCCCCAAATGGTTCTCGCGCTGTAGATGAAATCGAAGACGTGGATGTCATGGTTGCACAGAAACGTCTCGATGTTCTTCTGGTCGTTGGACGACAAAATTCCAAGCTGCACGCCGTGACGATGGAGCTCGTGCAACGTATCATGCATCCCGTCAATCAGCTGAACTCGCGAAATGCCCTCATGAAAGATCCGCTTTGCCCTCGCGACAATGGCTGGGATCTTCAAAACAGGGACCTTGAGATGCTCGATCACCTCACGCGCTGACCGGTCTCGCAGCACCTCAACAGCTTCAGGCGGAATCGGGTCATACCCATATTCCGGCGCGAGCTGATTGCAGATCTCGACCATGAAGTGGTGCGTATCTGCAATCGTCCCGTCAAAATCAAAAATCATAACCTTCGGATGCATCGTGTGTTCCTATCCAAATGCCACCCCGCGGTCAAGATTTGCCGCTCTTCGCGGTTTGACCGACAGCGGTGTGAGTGGTAATCTTATCGACAGAGAGAGGGATTCAAACACGAGGAGGTGTGCCGTGAAGGTCTCGATAAAGAACATCATGTGTCCGGTCGATTTTTCAGACAGCTCGAACCACGCGCTGAGGTACGCTGTTGCACTGGCGGAGACGCACGGCGCAAACCTCTGCCTTCTGCACGTTGTTCAACCTCCCATGATCGCTCTACCTGGAGATCCAATGATCCCGGAGACCTCATCCGAGGCTCTCGAGGAAATCACGGAGGCCTCACAGCAGCGGTTGGATGGGCTCGCCAAAACGATCTGCCAGTCGCTGCCACAAGTCACCGCGCAGATCGCGACAGGGGCGCCCTTTCTCGAGATCATTACCTCCGCACGCATACAGGATATTGACCTGATCGTCATTGGGACGCACGGCAGAACCGGGCTCGCACATGTCTTGATTGGAAGTGTTGCGGAGCGAGTGGTCCGCAAAGCGCCCTGCCCCGTACTCACGGTTAAGCACCCCGAGCACGAATTTGTGATGCCCTAGCAGCCTGTCGGACTTAGATGAAAACACGCCGGTCGTAAGTCTTACGCCCCAAGCAGCCGCTAACGCTTTGTTGATAAAGCGTACAGGCTGCTAGCCCGGATATTGCGGCGCGGTAGCGCGATGGCGTTCCGGCGCTACGGGACAAGCACCTTCAGCGCACCGGGCTTCACACCAATCTCGATCGTCTCAGGAGCGTCAACGACCTCCCCGTCAACTTGGATGGGAACCGGTTTCGCGCGCCGGATTGTCATTGCTGCTGAGCTCCGCGTGAGGATCCGGGGAATCCGCTCCATGGAGCCATCAAACAGCCTGGGAAGATTCGCCAGAATCAGCGCGAAGTCACGCTGCAAGCCAACCACCAGCTCCAGCTTGCCGTCATCCTCTTTTGCATGTGGGGCGATCATCGCCCCCCCTCCATACTGAGTCAGATTGGCAATTGTGAAGAGAACCGGAAGCCGGAAATCCAGCGACTCCCCATCGGCAAGCTCCACAGACATATCCTGGGGGCGATACTCGAAGAACTCCTGCACACCAGCAAACACATACGGGAGAATGCCCCGCAAGGGCGACTTCTCAAACGAGCGGACGATAGCCGCGTCCCACGCCATACTACAGGTCACAAAGAACGGCATTCCGTTGACAACGCCAACATCAATTGGTTTCACCGTCGCTTTCGCTAGCGCCTCCACCGCGCGAGGCGCCGAAAGTGGGATTCCGAAGTGTCGCGCGAAGCCATTACCACTCCCGCTGGGGATCACACCCAACACGGTATCGGTTCCCACGAGCACGCGGCTGATCGTGCTCACCGTACCGTCGCCACCGGAAACGATAATCGTGTCTACGCCACTCTCGACGGCACGAGTCGCCTTGGCTATGCCATCTTCCTTGCTCTGCGTGAACTGATACGTGAGCTCGATGCCCTCGCGCTCCCAGTGACGATCAAACGCCTGACGCATGCTCGTGAACGTACGAGGCAACCCCGACTTCGGGTTGATCAACACCAGGACCTTTCGCAGCGATGTTGGGTTTTCAGTCATAGTTATGGTCGAACCGTACCGAACCTTTTCTCAGGCCTTTCTTCGCACGGTCATGGTACATTCAGGAGCGGGGACCGGCAGAGGCACAATGCAAGAAGAGACCACTATGGGGCTTCTTCTGGTGCTTCTTCTTCTGGCGCCGCATCCGGTCCGAGGACAACAACACCAGAAGATGTGGAATCATAGGACTCAACCAACGATGCGAGCGTATCCTGAGATGGACGCGACACCTGGGCAAGCCTGGACATGCGGCTCTGGATGCGCCTCAGTTTCGCGTCAGGGAAAAAGTCTTCCAGGTAGGCCTCCAACTCATCAATACCGACATAGTACCAGTTTCTCGTGTTGTCGTCGCCAAGCGACCAACTGGAACCATGTGCCCGCGCAAGGAGAACAAACTCATAAGCATCCTCAATATCCCGGCGGGCAATCTGTGTCCCCGCAGCGTGGTTCACTGCCAAGATGACTTCTGCCACCGCCAAATCCTTGCTAGCGGCAAGTTCAATATGGGACTTTGCCAACCCGTAGTTTCGGCGACACCCAAGCCCCACCAAGCGACAGATGCCGATATTGAAATGCCCCATCGCAACACCCTTGGCGGCGGATCGCTCAAAAAGCTCAACTGCACGCGACATGTCGCGAGTGACACCAAGCCCAAACATAGAGAGGACGCCCAGATCATTCTCAGCAGCCCCGTAGCCTTTGTCTGCGGCCTGGCTCAGCCAATAGGCGGCATTTCCATAGGGAGCATTGCTCTTCATCAATTTGTGCGCTAGCAAGTACGCCGCGGAAGGGTTCCCTGCCTCAGCCCGCTCTCGAACCTGAGTCCAATCCAAGTCTCTCACCTGAACATTGGTAAGGGGGGTTCCCCACAGCGGGGGTTTTGTGAACGGTCGGAGCTTTGCCGTCCAGAGAAAACCGGGCGTGCGCGTCACAGCGTTCTGCTCAGCGGGCACCTGGATCTCAATCCAAAGACGCTTCTCTTCCGACTGAACCTGGTAGCGGAAACTGGCGGCCTCACAGCAGGACGCAAGAAGGACGAGGGCGAAAACAGAGTTGTAGAAGTGCTTCATTCTATTGCTCACGAATTGACGGGTTATCACGCTTAGCAGATAGAACCGGAGCTTTGCAGCTATACCGACAGCTGGCAAGAAGATTCCGGCCACCCGGTGCGTCCTCAGAACACCCGTTCTCCCCAGAAGAGTGCATTTCGCAGGACTGGCGTCTCCTTCTCGATGCGAGCACGCACTTTCGCAACCCGCTTCGCGTAGACTTCAAGTGAGCGGGAGACGTCCTCCCCCATCTCATGGCCATCAAAAAGCTCATCATCACGCTTCCCAAAGTCCAAGTTGGTCTGAATCGCGGTAGCATGCAGCGGAAACCCAAGTGCATAGCCCGTGAGCAGGAGATTATCGTCGGAACGGCTGGGGGCACCACATGCGTCCAGATACCACGTGGGGGAATCGCTTAAAGAGTCAAACTTCAGCAATTCGAGAATGCGTGTCTCTTTGCTAAAGAGGTCCACGATCTCGGCCGTTGGCACGTTGAAAGTCCTGAGTGCCACAACCTTCTCCATGAAGCTGACATATGCGGCTGAATACCCCTCTTCAGACGTGGGAACGTAGATGCCCAACGAACGCTGGAGGTTCGCGATATAGAACGGGGCCTTCCCCAGAATCTCGCAGAGTCTCGAAAATGTATACCGGTCTTCCATGCGTGGCTCGCACCATAAACAAAGGAAGGAAAAGCGGAAAGCGGAAAACGCATTGCCCGATCAAAGGCCAGAATGGGATCAGCGATGGAGATCAGTACTCAATCCCCTCGCGAGCGGGAATGCCGGCATCAAAGCCATGTTTTACCTTCACCATCTCGGTTACGAGATCCGCCTGTTCAATCAGCTCTGCCGGGGCATTGCGACCGGTAATGACGAGTTCGACATCAGGAGACCTGACCTCAAGCAGACCGAGCACATCGTCGAGCGCAATCACGCCTACGCCAAGTGCACCGTTGGCCTCGTCGGCGATGACAACGCCATACTCTCCACTCGTCAGGGCGGCGCGGAGGCTGTCGATTCCCTTCCTCGCCATCTCAATATCCTCCGGCGAGGGCTTGTCAACGATGAAGCCCCCTGCCCCGAACTGCTCAATTGCAATCTCAGGGAAACGCTCGCGGAGTGCGGCCATTTCATGGGAGTCCTCTGACTTGATGAACTGCCCAATGAAGACGCGCTTTCCGGCCCCAGCCGCGCGAACGGCAAGCCCGGTTGCCGCTGTCGTCTTGCCTTTTCCATCACCGGTATAAACTTGAACGCACCCCGCCATGCCAGCATTCCTTTCTAAAAGCCCCGCCACCCCTGAACGCATACAAGACTTGGCGTAAAAGCGCAATACTGCACCGTCTGAAGCGAAGCTTCGCTATCAGCCTGTCGGACTTTAATGAACAGACCCCAATTGTAGAATACACCGTCGAAACGGATGGCAACGGGTATGAATCAATCGTACAGGCTGCTAGAGCGTTGACCTTCCGTCGATCTCTTGGTTGAATTGCCCGAAGTCAGGAGAACACGACACCATGAGCCCAAAACAGACAAACTGGTTCCTCCGGAAGCCGGACGGCGCTGAATACGGACCTGTCACGACATCGGAGCTCCAGCGATGGGCGACGCAATGCCGCATCATGGCTGGAAACGGAGTCTCTGCAGACCGGGAGAACTGGCAGCGGGTAGAGGACATTGAGGAGCTGGAGATGGACTGGGTGGCACACCGCCCAGATGGCCGGGAGTACGGCCCCTTCAATATTGCTGCCACTCGCGAGCTTTTCGAACATGACGTTCTTCCCGAAGATGCCGTGCTCACCAACCGAAAAACGAACAAAACGGTAACCGTGCAGCAAGTCTTGAACGAGGGCACCAAAGCCGTCTCCAAGAAAAGCCGCACGACGCGTCCTGCCAAGACAACCAACCAGAAGCGAACCAGAAAAGGCGTCGCGCAAGAGCAGCCTGCAGATGATGACGCTGCAAAGGGAATAGCGGCAGAAGAACCGACAGCGCCACCAACAGCGCCCGCCGCGCAGAATAAACCCGCCACGACTCGGTCTGAGAGCTCGCCCAAGACGACAACAGTGGAAACGACAAGTGTGGCTGACGTGGCAGCGCTTGAGGCGAAACTGGAGAAACTCCAGGATCGTTTCAAGACCGCCCAGACAGACCTTCGGTTGGCTCGCAAGGAACTCGCCAATGCGAATGCAGAATCGGTTGAAATAACGTCGGCACTGGAAGCCGAACGTGATGAGGCTGTTCAGGCCTTGACTGCAATCCAGGCGGAAACAGAGGCCCTCCGGGAACAGAACCAAACGGAGGCGGAACGTTTGACGCAAAGGCTGTCAAAGGCGAAAGCCCGGAATGCAGAAACAGCGGCAGCCCTTGCGGAAGCAGAGGAAAGGCTAGCGGCCAGCGACACCGAGCGAGGGGAGGCAGAGCAACAGGCCCTGCAGAGCATGGCGGAACTGCGTAAGCAGACCGCTTTCATGAAGAAAAACAATGCAACACTGCAGAGCGAGCTTGAGGCTGCGCAAGTGAAAGCGGCGCGGCGCGGTCGCTGGCTGGCCACAATCCTTGGCATACCGGTACTCGCAGCAGCGGCTTTTCTTCTGTTTCCACGTAGTTGTGATCACCTGCCATCCATTGGGGCCCCACCGCCGGCGGAAGTCGAACCAGAGCAACCGCCTCCCGCACAACAACCGGCAGCCCCTGCCCCCAAACCCGATGTACCAAAGCAAAAAGCAAAACCCCGCGAGGCGAAGCCAACCGGAACACGCACAGCGAGGACGCTCGCACCGTGGCCGGAAATCAGGATCGAGGGGGTCAAGACACTGCCCAAACGAGATGTCTGCACAATCCGTTTCAGCGAGGGCGTTTTCACACGACTGACAACGCCGTCACCCGAGGCTGTGGCGCAGCTTATCAACATCGCGAAGCTTCTGAAGCCGCACCTGGGTTCGTTCCAGATCATTGTTGAGGGACATACGGACGATCAACCCATGAAGCCGACGGCAGCCTACGAGGGGAACTACGCACTGGGATTGGCCCGGGCCGAGGCCATTCGAGAGTTGCTCATCACGAGGGGAGCCCTTCCGGGATATGCCGTTCGTGCCGTCTCTGCGGGAGAGCAAGAACCCCCCTACCCCAACGACTCAACCGCGAACCGGGTGCGAAACCGCACCGTTGTTTTGAAGTTGGTGAGGAAGGTTAGCCGCAACACTTCTTGAGTTTCTTGCCGCTGCCACAGGGACAGGGATCATTGCGCCCGACTTTCGGCTCTTCTCGGCGATAGGGATCACGCCCAATGACACGACCGTCAACGAACTCCCACCGCTCACCGGACTTGCGGAAAGTCGCACGCTCATGATGAGCCAGAAGTTCTTCGTCGACTTCATAGTTGGCAATGAACTCCACAACACCGCCGTCATCCTCAGCACCGCCGCGCTCGACGGAGACAATCTCAAGCCCCTTCCACACAGCGCTCTCAGCCCATTGCCGCGCGGATTCAGCATCAAACGTTTCGCGACCTCTACTGTCGAGCGTATTGCCGAGGTGTTCAATCTCGCCCAGAGCATACGCTGTGTAGCGAGAGCGCATCAGGGCTTCCGCAGTCGGCGCCAGAGTCTTTCCCTTGATGATCGGGGCACAGCAATCGTTGTAAGCAATCTCGCTTCCACAGGGACAGTTCATGGGGGTCTCCGTCAAAATAGCTTCAGATCTTTGAGGGTGCGGCTGCCAGGGGTGCGGTTTGACCCGAGCAGCTTGTCTTCAACCCGCTGCTCAAGCTCTGCGGGAATGATGAAGTCGGCATCGTGGTCCTCGCCTTGAATGACAAGAGAGTAGTGGACCTTCGTGTCCCCCGCGTCACTTCCCAAGAAACCAACGAGCAATGCATCTCGCCCGTCAGAGAGTCTCACGCCAACGCGAACCTCGGTTCCGTTACGCCAGAGGCCCGACCACCGCATAATCTCAGTATCCTGCTGCATCATCCATCCTCGCCTACGCCATTTCTCTCTCGGCAATTGAAGGCCAGACTATATATGGGGGCCACGCCCCTGTCTATCCACATCTTGCTTTAGCCTTTTGCGATGTAGCCCACATCGCAGGAAACCGTTCGCGCCATCCGTCATTCCCGGACGGTCCATGGAGTTCGTGTGATGTCCGGGCTGAATGGAAGGCTTCAAACCAACAACGCTGCCGTCTCTTTTATCAACCGCTTGGAGAGAAGTTGCTCTGCATATGCCGTCGCCCGTTCAGAGGAGAGGGCCATCACACACTGCTGCACGTCGGGGAGATAGTGGGGATCAACACTGAGCCTGCGAATACCAATACCGATAAAAAAGGGAACGTAGCGCGTGTCGTGCGCCATCTCACCGCAAACAGCACAGTCAATGCCATGTTGTGCTGCGGCTTCAGCAATGCGCTTCAGCCCCCTCAGAACAGCAGGGTGATGCGGGCAGTAATACTCAGACACGCGGTCGTTGGTCCGGTCGACAGCCAGCATGTACTGGATGAAATCGTTCGTACCAATCGAGAAGAAGTCGGCCTCCTCCGCAAAATCGTCAATAATCTCAAGTACCGCCGGAAGCTCAACCATCATGCCGACCTTTGGCTTCACAATGGGGATATCCAGCTCCTGTTCAAGATCGGCCAGGCAATCAAATACCCGCTGACGTGCCTCCACGAACTCATCCAGAGAGGATATCATCGGGAACATGATACGCAACGAGCCCACCCCCGCTCCGGCACGCAGAATTGCGCGCAGCTGTTGGTCGAAAACTTCACGGTACCGAAGCGTCAGCCGCGTCGAACGCAAACCCAGAGCAGGATTGGCTTCGCCCGCATCGTCGAAATAGCCCAGAACCTTGTCGCCTCCTGCATCCAGTGTTCGAATCGTCACATCCTGCCCCTGCGTGCGCTTGAGCAAATTGGCGTACACGGCATACTGTTCGTCTTCGGACGGGAGTGTCTGCCGAATGAGAAACGGGAACTCCGTGCGATATAGCCCAACGCCCTCTGCTTTGAGTTCGCGGGCCAGATCCAGTTCAGAAAGAAGGTTGATATTGGCCAGCAGTGTAACGGAACTGCCATCCTGCAACAGCGTGCGGTCCGCCATCTGCGATTTCGCTGACTTCAGCGTTTTCCGGACGCGCTCACGCCCATGGAACGCCGCAAGTACGGCTTCAGAGGGATGTACGTAGACGTTTCCTGTATCGGCATCCAGTAGGACCTGTGACCCGTCGGGCACCTGCAAGAGATTCACGTCATTCGCAATCACCATGGGAACGTCCAGGGAGCGAACCAAAATGGAAACATGCGAGGTCAACCCACCACTGACCATGATGATACCAGCGACCTCCTCAAGCGTGATCTTGAGGATATCCGAAGGAAGGAGTTCCCGAACGATGACGATCCGCCCCTTCCACTCCGTTTCCCCAGCAGCGGCATCCGCTGTGAGATTCGACAGCAACCGCAGGGCAAGATCCTCCACATCTCTGGCCTTCTCCTGAATGTAGTCGTGCGAACTGGCTTCGAATGTCTTGATGTACGTCTCGGACACTTCCGCAATAGCGCGGCTGGCTGGCGCCCCGTCCGCGATGCGTTCCAACATCTTGCCCATAAACGTCTTGTCCTTGAGCATCATCAGGTGGGCTTCAAAAATCAGCGAGGCAACCTCAGGTAACCTCGCCCCAAGACTGACCTGCAACTGCTCCAACTGGGCGGCCGTCCGCGCCAGGGAACATTCGAGATCCTCGGCTGTCCCGATTCCCGCCTCCAGGCCCCGATTCTGCTTCAGAATGCGCTCAACAGGATGGCGGTCAAAAATGACGCTCTTGGCGCATGCATAGCCGGGTGACGCGGAACTCCCACAAACGAAAAGCTCTCCAGCGCCACCGAATTCAGGTGCTGCCGCTTCCTTCGCCGGACTCGCGAACTGCAGCAGGGCACGCGCCGTCTCTATGGCCGTAGCAAGCTGAGCCGTAAGCGCGCGCATTGCCATGACTTCGGTGTTGCTAAATAGCCTTGTCTGATCGCGTTGCGCAGCCAGAACACCGATCTTCTCAATACCACGCAGGATTGGCACCGCGAGAAAGGCATCAAAGGCCTCCTCACCTGCCTCCGGAAAGAACTTGTAGTCAGGATTCTGGCTCGCATTTGCGACGCAGATGGGTCTGAGTTCCTTCAGGGACTTTCCGACAAGCCCTTCACCGATCTTGAGATGGATCTTCCCGACCACGTCCGGTGACAGCCCACACGTAGCCTTTAGCGTGAGAAGCCGGGTCTCTTCATTATAGAGATAGATGGAACAGACCTCGGTCCCAAGATGATCGGCAACCATCGCAACGGCACGGTCCAGAAAGCCCTGAAGATCAGGGCTCTCCGAGAGCAAAGCCGTGACCTCTCCGAGGTCCACCATCAATTTGAGATGCTCCGTTATGTTCCGCTCTGCCATAGCGGTACGATAGACGCAAACGAGGGAATACCCAAGTTTTAATGGAGCCCACAAACCACTTGAAAACCGCCACTGTTCCTTTACCTTCTCCCCATGACGTCATTCGCAATCATCGGCACGGGAGCAGTAGGTGGATTCTACGGTGCCCGCTTGCATCGCGCTGGGCGCGATGTCCACTTCCTGCTGCACGGCGACTATGAGCATGTCCGTGCGCATGGTCTCCGCATTGACTCCAAGGAGGGAGACTTCACGCTGCCCACAGTTCAGGCCTATCGCGACGCGAGCGCTATGCCCGCCTGTGACGTGGTTATCGTGGCACTCAAGACCTGCGCAAACACCATCCTCCCGAAGATTCTGCCACAGGTAACCCGGCCCGGGAGCTGCGTCGTACTGCTACAGAATGGACTAGGCGCGGAAACCTACGTCAGCAGCATCGTGCCCGAGTGCCACATTCTAGGTGGGTTGAGCTTTCTCTGTTCAAACAAAGTTGGCCCGGGGCACATTCACCATCTCGACTACGGCCGCATCGCACTCGGCCACTATCGTCCGGGAGGGAAACCCGGAGGAACGACCGAGCAAATGCGCTCCATAGCGGCCCACTTTGAGGCCGCCAATATTCCCATCAGTCTCATTGACGATCTGACGCTAGCCCGCTGGATGAAACTCGTCTGGAATATCCCATTCAACGGCCTAACGGTAGCCCTCAACACAACAACAGACCGGCTCATCCGGAACCCGGACACCTTGGATCTCGCGAGGGCTCTGATGCAGGAAGTCGTTGCCGGTGCTGCAGCTCTCGGCCGCACCATCCCCAACGCCTTCGTTGAGAAAATGATTAGCGACACCGTTGGAATGGCGCCCTACCGCCCCAGCATGAAGTTGGACTATGATCTTGGCCGACCGATGGAAACCGATTCCATCTACGCAGAACCACTGAGACAGGCCGAGGCAGCAGGTGTCACACTGCCGCGTACCCGCGCGCTCTGCCAGATCCTGAAGTTCATGGAGCAGCAGCGCGCCTCCTCCTAGAGCATTTAGGGGATTTTGTGGCTGCCTTTTTTTGGGGGTCGCGTTCCACCATCAGGAAGTGAAACGGGAGAGCGCGCTTATCATGCGGCAGAGATGCCCACCCAAGGCGGGCAAGCCTCGACAAGCTCGGCATGACAGAAAACCCTAGAGATTTG